>CAZGMM010000035.1:0-22013 GCA_964526845.1 uncultured Halanaerobiales bacterium
TGATGGGCTGCATGTCTGCTTCTTGTGCTATTTGAATATCACTTTTCAAAATATCATTCCTTTCTTCTTTTGGTTTTAATATAAAGTTATTATAATTAATAAATCCCTTGATAATCTTTTTGAACAACGGCAGAATAAACATAATTAATCATTGTTATATAATCAAAAACCGGTAAATTGGTAGACGCTTGCAATGCCTTGGAATAAGGAGGTAAAACACTGCATTCCTGTAAAATTATTTCTATATCAGGATGATTTTTTACCATCTCTTCGGCCGTTTCTACAACATCCTTTTCAATTTTGGCAGGATCTAATGTGCCAACTTCTTCTATAATAGATTTATTAAAATTCTTTTTATTCTCCAGTCCTTTAATTACTATCTTATCCGGATTACTTATACCTACTTCTTTTAACAATTGTTCATCATTCAAAGAGGTACCATTAGCAGATAAAACTCCTATTTTCGCATCTTCACTTATTAAATTTGAAATAAATGGGACCTGCAGCATACTCGATAAAAAGATGGGAACCTCTAATTTTTCTGTCAACTTATTTTGAAAGATAGCCATAAATCCGCAGTCACCTGTAATGGCTCTTACTCCCTGGGACTGAAGCTTTTTGGCAGCATTATAAAGGGTATTATAGGCTGATTTATCTTTACTAAAGATCCTTTTTACTGTTAACCCTTCCACAGTTTCATATCTAACCGGAAAATCATATGTAGAAGCATTGCCTACATCTCCCGGTATAAATGGGGTATAGGTATCTAACATAAGAATTCCAATCGGTTCTCCGTAACTAACCTGTCCCTTTCTTGCTTTGTATTCCATAAATTACACCCCTAAAAAGAAAATAACAGGGGCTAAATAAATAGCCCCTGTATTTTATTTTACCTATTTTTATTCAAATTTTTCTTCGGCTGCTTCGATTTCTGATTGTAGTTTTTCTAATATTCTTGCTCCATCTTCTCCTACATCTTTTTTATAGCTTTCCCAAACAGTTTTGGCTTTTTCAGCAAAGGCTGCTCTTTCTTCATCAGTAAGTTTAATTACTTCAAGGGAAGGTTTGTCTTCTAACATCATATCTAATCTCTTCTGGTTCAGTTCTTTTTGTTCTTCAAAGATGAAGTCTGTCATACCTCTTGCTGTTTCAACTATCATATTTTGATATTCTTCAGGTAAATTATCAAAGAAGTTCTTGTTGATAATTACGCCTGTAATAAATGGTACCTGTTTAGCTTCTATTAAATATTTCTGTTGTTCATAGAACTTCATTTCCTGGGTCGCAAAGTAAGGTTGGACCTGTGCATCAATCATGTTAAGTTGAAGTGAACTATAGATTTCTGAATAAGCTAAACGTACTGCATTTGCACCATAAGCCTGATAATTTTTAATTAAGATTGGGTCACCCATAACTCTGATTTTAACGCCTTTAAAGTCAGCGGGCTTTCTAATCGGCTTATTGGCTGTCCATACCTGCCAGCCTTCGTGGAAGACCTGCAGTAATTTTAGTCCTTTGTCATTATAGATATTAGATAGGTCACTATAGATCGCTTCACTATTTTCCATTACATACTTATTAACCTGTAGGTTATCGGACCATAGATAGTGAAGTGAAAATAGACCAGCTTCTGGAATTGTGGTTGCAAACCAACTTGGTGTTGAAAAGGCAAATTCTATAACACCATTCATGGTCTGCTCTGAAATATCACCACTGGTTCCCAGTGTACCATATGGATAAATATTAATATTTACTTTTCCATTAGAATTTTCAGCCATTCTCTCCTTAAATTCCGTTGCCCATATATGCTGGACACTACCTTCAATTTCTTCTAAAGCAAACTTCCAATTATATTCCTGTGCTTCTACCTTATTAATACTTATTGCACCAAATACCATTAAAGCTACTAAACTAAATACTGCTATCTTATACATCTTCTTCATTTTCTTAGTTCCCCCTTTTTGGTTTGTGTACCTTTGAATTAATGGTAATCATTTAACTTTTGGGACTACTACCTGCTCTACTTTCTTTTATATCCCTATCAACCCCCTCATAAAAAATTATGATAATTCTACTTGGATAAGTAGTTTAAGGCACTTCTAACATGCATCTCAACACCATATGCTAAAGTATCTTCATCTATATTAAAGCGAGGATGGTGGTGATCAAAGTCAGTTCCCTTCCCCTTGTTACGTGTACCTATAAAATAGAAGGTGGAAGGTACTTCATCCGAAAATTCACCGAAATCTTCACCGGCCAGATTAGTATAGTCAACTATATCTTTACTACCTCCTAATACCTCTTTGGCACTTTCATAGGCAAGTTCTACCATTTCTTCATTATTATAAACCGGTGGGCTTTCTACAATATAGTTGATATCATAATCAGCTCTGTGCGATTCACAGACATTATCAATTATCCTTTCAAACCTTGCCCGCGGTCTTTCAGCTCCCTCTGGGTTATCGCGGTAAAGATATCTGATCGTTCCCCTTAATTCAACTTCCTCGGGAATGATATTAGTGGCTGTACCCCCATTGATCTGACCAAACATAATCAAGGTTGGTTTTAAAGGATCGATTTCTCTGGTCTGGATGGTCTGAACACTTTGAATTATATTACTGGCTGTAACAATCGGATCTACGGCAGTATGAGGGGCAGAAGTATGCCCTCCCTGACCGGTAATAGTAACTTCAAATTCATATAGCCCACCCATAACCGCTCCATTTGAAATGGCTATCTTGCCGCTTTCAATAGGTGTCCAGAGATGGATCCCGAAGGCTCCATCTACCTTGGGATCTTCTAAAACACCTTCATCAATCATCATTCTGGCCCCAGCCGTTTCCTCATTGGGCTGGAAAACAAACTTAACATTTCCATGCAATTTATCCTTATATTCAGATAATATCTTGGCCGCCACTAAAAGCATTGCGGTATGACCATCATGCCCACAGGCATGCATTACACCTTCATTGACCGATTTGTATTCCACATCATTCTGTTCTTTAATGGGAAGGGCATCCATATCAGCCCTTAACATCAAGGTCTTACCAGGGTTTTCTCCCTTAAGTAAACCGACCACCCCGGTTTTGGCAACATTTTCAGTGACTTCAAGTCCTAAATCTCTTAGATAATCTGCCACGATTTCGGCCGTTCTGAACTCTTCAAAACCCAATTCAGGGTGTTTGTGAAAATCACGTCTTAATTCTATTAGCTCATCATTTAAATCCTTAACCTTTTCCTTAATATCCATTAGTCTATCCCCCTATTAATATCCATAAGCTAGATCTCTTAAGAATAAGGCAACATCCGGGAAGAATATTAAAAGAGCTGATACTACTAAAAGCATGGCGATAAATACTGGGGTCTTTTTAATAACCTGAAAATATGGTCTTTTAAAGACCGCAATCGCCGTGAATATATCACACCCGAAGGGCGGTGTTGCGGATCCAATCGCCGCCTGTAAGGTAACAAGAGTACCAACTAATACCGGATCAATTCCTAAGGAAGTAACTACAGGTTTAAAGATTGGAGTTAAAATCATAATAACTACAATCGGATCAACGAACATACAACCAATAAAGAAGGCTACAGCTATTACAAATAGTACCCAAACCTGAGTTGGTTGAGTTCCAATTATCCCTGGTAATATCTGTTGAGGTATCCTGGCCAGTGAAATCAACCAGGAAAAAGCTACCCCGGCTCCAACCAGGATGAACACAACACCTGTAACTAATCCAGTTGACAAGGCAATTTCTTTTAGGTCTGTAATTTTTAAATTCCTATATATTAATATTTCTACTACAGCTGCATAAAAGACTGAGGCAGCGGCTGCTTCGGTCGGACTGAAAAAGCCTGAATAAATACCACCAATGATAATAGCGGGAAAACCAAAAGCAACTAAGGCTTTCTTGGTAACTTCCCATCTTTTAGACCAACTAGTCTTCTCATGGGTTGGTATATCATGTACCTTTGCATAAAAGTAACTATAGACAGCAAACATGAATAATATTAAAAGTCCTGGACCTATACCAGCTATAAATAACTCACCAATCGATGTACCACTTACAACCCCATATACAATCATACCAATACTGGGCGGTATCAAAAGCGCAATATCACTTGAATTTATGATCAAAGCCGTGGTAAAGGAGTCATCATAACCATCTCTTAAAAGATATGGCCGCATGGTTCCGCCAATTGCCACCACAGTCGCCTGGGTTGAACCTGAAATTGCCCCAAAAAATGTACAGGCTGCTGCGGTCGTAATGGCCATTCCACCTTTAACATGGCCGACAAAAACCTTTACAAAATCTACTAATCTATTCGACATTTCCCCTGCAGACATAATATCAGCCGCTAAAATAAACATCGGAACTGCTATAAGTGAAGCAGGTAAAATACCGGCTATCATCTGCTGTACTAAAACTGTAGAATTAAAACCGGGAAAGTAAAAATGTATTATTACTAACGGTGCTGTAAGTAGTGGTATCATCATTGGAAAACCCAAGAAAAGCAAGACAATCATTATTGTTCCCATTAATGCCAGCATCCAACTCATCTCCTTAATTCAAATATTTATAAATCATTATTTTTTAACTAATTAAAGAATCATCTTCACTCATTGCAGATTCCAAATCTTCATATTCGGACTGTTCTTCAAAAGAAATCCAAACCTCATCTTCCATCAAGTTCTTAATAAAAGCAAGTGTATAATGTATATCGGTCATAAGTAGCCCAATCGGTACCCAAATCCAAATTAAGTATAAAGGCACTCTCATTACAGGGCTCATCCGTCCATTTAGAAAAACATTATATACATAAACGGAGGATAAATATGTTACATAATACATAATCAGGGCTGTTCCACCAGTCATAATATATACAAGAATTTTCTTAATTTTCTTGTTAGCAATATCAAAAAAGGCGGACATCCTAATATGCCTACCATTCCGAGCAGCATAACTGGTACCCAGAAAAGTAATTATTACAATTAAAAACTCATTTATTTCTGTGGCAAATGATAGACCCTGACCAAAAAAGTTTCTGGAAACCACATTGATCACAGTTAAAGATGCCATCATTATTACACCATATGCTAAAACATATTCTTCGAATTTCTTTATTATATTATTGAATTTGTCCAAAAAATCCATCATACTATCACCCCTTTTTAAGGTGTTTACAAAAACCACCTGGAAATATTTTATTTAGTAAATAACTTTCTTGGAAAATCTACAAAGGTTTCACAACCGTCTTCAGTTACATAAAATGGTTCACTATTTTCAAAGCCGAATTCATCTAACCAGATTCCAGGCATAAAATGAAATGTCATTCCAGGTTTTAAAATCGTTTTGTCACCCGGTCTTAAACTTGCTGTATGCTCACCCCAGTCCGGCGGATAGTTTAAGCCATATGAATATCCGACTCTTGATTCTTTTACAACCTTACTGCCTGCAATTGATTCTCTCCATTTTTCTTCTACTTCTTCACAGGTTACGCCGGGTTTAATAAAGTCCAGGGTTTTATTTAAGCCATTTACTACAACTTTTGCAATATCGGATAATTCATCCGGTGGGTCACCGATATATAATGTACGGGAAAGTGGAGCGTGGTATTTATACTTACTACCGGCCAGTTCTAATAAAACTACGTCCCCTTTTTGATATTTACGATCTGTCCAGGTTAAATGGGCGGTTGAAGTTCTTTCAGCCGAGGGCATGATAGGTGCTATCGCTGTATAATCTCCTGTAAATTGCTCTGTACCGCTGATTTGTGCCTGGTATACTTTACCGGCTGCATCTCCTTCTCTTACTCCCACATCAATACTGTCAATGGCGGTCTGCATCGTCTTTTCTACAATTTTAGCTGCCATCTTCATGTATTCTAATTCCTGTTCGCTTTTAATCTGTCTTACGAGGGGAATCACCCTATTTGCATCTTTTAGTTCAGCTTCAGGCAAATTTTCTTTGATAGAATTATAGGCCCGGGGAGTAAAGTAGTAGTTATCCATTTCCACTCCAATTTTGGCATCCTCATAACCCATTTCTTTTAAAATATCTGACATGAAGTCCATGGGATGTTTAATTAAAGACTGTACATAATCATCCTGATAACCTATGATATTTTCTTCATCTAACCAGGTAGTTAGTTTCGCTCCATTACTGTCCTGTTCTCTTCCAAACCAGATCGGTTGTTCTCTATCGATGAATATTAATACTCCCTGATGTACATAAAATGACCAACCGTCATATCCGGATACATAGTTCATATTGGCCGGATGTGTTGCTAAAAGAACTTCTAGACCATTTTTATCCATCAGCTCTTTAATTTTTCTTAATCTCTTTTTAAACTCACTTGTTTTGAATATACTCATCTCTATCTCTCTCCTCGTTTCGATTCCACTATATTAAAAAACAAGTTATTATCTACATTACTGCCTGTAGTAACGATAACAGATTTGGCTCCCAGATAATCTATCTTATCGTTCATAATAGCGGCAGTGCCTACTACTGCAGCTCCTTCTAGTACAAAATGTTCTTTTTCATACATATAAAACATTGCTTCTTCAATCTCTTCTTCTGTTACCAATATGATCTCATCTACATATTTTTTAACCATTGCAAAGGTATACTGGTTATCTAAAAGTATTCCACCCTGGAGGCTGTCTGCTAAACTGTCTGCTTCTTCAATTTGCACCGGTTGGCCAGCTTTTATACTTTCATACATGGCAGCACCTTTCTCCATACTGATGCCATATACCTTACAGTCTGGATTTAAAGACTTCACTACAAAAGCAATTCCACTAATTAAGCCTCCGCCACTTAAAGGGACTAATATACTATCCAGTTTGGGAATCTTTTCTATGATCTCCAGTCCAATCGTACCCTGACCGCAAATAATATGCTTGTTGTCAAAGGGAGGTACGACTGCCCTGTTTTCTGTATTAGATAGCTCGATAGCCTTTTCTTGTGCTTCATCCTGGCTATTGCCATAGATTACGGGCTGGCCACCTGAACTTTTAATCCCCTCAATCTTATTATCAGGCACATTTTTCGAAACACATATTTTGGCATCTGTATCTAATTTTTTAGCAACATGGGCAGTCGCTCTACCGTGGTTTCCAGTAGAATAGGTAGTAAGGCCATATTCTAGCTCTTCCTTACCAAGATGTTTGGCAAAATTGGTCGCACCTCTTACTTTAAAGCTTCTTGTATCCTGTAAGAACTCTAATTTATAGTAAATATCTGTATTATACCGGCTTGATAAATCATTAGCTTTATATAGTGGGGTTTCTCTAGCTATTTCATAGATAAGATTACTCGCCTCATAGATATCTGCCATTTCAATATCCTTTACCATAAATATTAACCTCCCTTTGACGACAACAAATTATTCATGGGCTATTACATCTATTTCTACATCAAGACCTGCATCCAATCCTTTAACCGCCATTGCAATGCGGGCGGGTGGAATTTCATGATCGAAGAATTCTTTATATACTGCATCCATTTCTTTTTTATCTTCCATATTGGAAATATATACTCCAACTTTTAGAACATTTTCCATGCTAGAACCGGCTTCTTCTAATATATTTTTAATATTATTTAAAATATGTCTGGTCTGTTCAGCTACAGTCCCGTAAATGGGTTCTCCTGTTTCGATATCATCGGCGGTCTGACCGGAAACAAAGATTAGACCATTGTATTTTACAGCCTGTGAATAGTTACCTGGTTCGGGAGCATGTTTGGTATAAACACCTTCTTTTTTCATCTTCAACAACTCCTTTTTACATCTACCCAATACTGTTGATTGTACTCTGTCAATTGTCGACTAAATTCATTAAAATATTATGGCCTTATTTAGACCATTTCAGATAACGATTTTATGTGGTTAATTACAGCTTGTTTGGTATCTTTTACACTTTCCTTTTTTAAGCATTTTAATATATCTCTGTGTTTTAAACTTGCTTCCCTTAAATTTTCTTCTTTTTTGGCATCAATTATCATGGCCAACTGGAGTTGGTAGTATAAGGTGGTTAATATCTTATTGGTCCATTTAGAATTAGATTTGTTCCAAAGATAGCTGTGAAATCTCATGTCTCTCTTATTTACTTCCACAATTTTTTCATTTTCATCTTGCTCACTTTCAGTTATTTCAACCATTTCTTCTACCAAACTGTCTAAGTAATCAAAATCTTCTTCATTCAAAAGATCATCTTCTATTAATATCTTAAAGACTCTTTCTTCAAGCATCACACGAATATCAAATAGTTCCTGGATTTCATCATGGTCAAACTCTACCACGAATGTGCCTTTGCGCGGAATCGTTTCAACAAGTCCCACACTTTCGAGTTCCTTAATTGCTTCCCTGACAGGAGCCCGGCTAATATCTAGCTCTTCTGCAACTTTGGACTCTACTATCCTATCACCACCGACATAGTTTTCTAAAAAGATCTGTTCTCTTAAGTAATCTACAACACTGCTTTTTAAGCTTTTATGGGCGAACCTTTTGCTTTGGTTCATTATGATCCCTCCGAATCACTGATATTATATTAGTTTATATATAGTTTGAAATTTGTTCTCTTAATATTTACTTTCTTGAGTTTGGTTTTTATTCCTTCCTTATTTCTATAATATCAGCTTTTAACTTGCCTTTATTTACTAAATAATTTGTGAGGGAAGTCGTAGAACTCTTCACAACCATCTTCAGTTATCCTTATGGCGGAACTCATTTCAAAACCGATTTCATCCTGCCAGATAATAGGTATTAGGTGGAATGTCATATTTGGTTTAAGAACTGTTTTATCATGGGGTCTCATACTGGCAGTTTGTTCTCCCCAGTCGGGTGGATAATTAAGTCCGAAAGAATAACCTAATCGGGAAGCATCAACTAAATTACCTTTGGCAATTGATTTTCTCCATTTTTCTTCTACAGCTTCACAAGTTACTCCCGGTTCAATAAAGTCTAATGTTTCATGTAATCCTTCCACAACAAATTTCGTAATTTCCTGCATCCTCTTAGGTGGGTCTCCCAAATATACTGTCCGGGCAATGGGTGCATGGTATCTGTTGTAACAACCGGAAAGTTCTAAGATGACCGGTTCATTTTTTTCGTACTTTCTTTCTGACCAGGTAAGGTGAGGTGCATCAATTCCATCACCGGCCGGCATTAAGGGCACAATTGCTGGATAGTCTCCCCCGATTTGATCTGTACCAGAAATCTGGGCTTTTGATATTTCAGCCGCTACATCACATTCGCGCTTACCAACTTCTAGTTCTTCAATCCCGGTCTGCATAACCTTTTCAGCAATTTTTCCGGCTTTTTTCATCATTTCAATCTCTGGATCAGATTTGACCTGTCTTACCATTGCAACTAATAAATCAGCATCTACAAAGTTAGCCTTGGGAAATCTTTTATTGAGTATTTCATATGTTTTATGGGTAAAGTAAAACTGGTCCATTTCTAACCCGATATTTTTATCTCCCCAGCCTTTTTCTTCTATGACATCTGCGATAAAGTCTACGGGATGTTTTCCGATGGGAGAATGAACATAATCATCAGCATAGTTTCTAATGTTTTCCGGACTTAGATATGTAGTAACTTTGGCTGCATTTGCATCCATGTTTCTACCTATCCAGACTGGTTCTTCCTGGTCTAAAGAAACTAATACACATTGATGTACATAAAAGGACCAGCCGTCATAACCTGTTAAATAGTTCATGTTAGCAGGGTGTGAGGACATCATTACATCAATGCCTTTATCCTGCATTCTCTTTTTAGTCTTTTCTACTCTTCTTTTATATTCTGACTCACTAAATAACAATTTTACCCCTCCCTATTTTAAGTTTAAACCCAGCCGCGCATCTTAACGGCTTCAGCTACTTTTCTAAGTGCTACTATCCAGGCACCTAATCTGGTTGTAGTATCAAATTCTTCAGCAGTATCTCTTGCATTTTTATAGGCGGTTAAGATCTGTTTGTTTAATCTTTTTTCAACTTTTTCAATATCCCAGTAATCATCTGTGATTCCCTGAATTCTCTCATAGTGACAGACAATTGCTCCACCGGCGTTGGCAACAACATCAGGAATAACTTTTATGCCATTTTCCTTTAATATATCTTCTGCTTCCGGTGTTATGGGACCATTGGCTGCCTCGATTATCATTTTTGTATTGATGTTATCAGCATTATCTCCGTTAATTACATTCTGGACAGCGGCCGGAATTAAGAGTCCGCATTCTAATTCTAGTAGTTCTTCATTACTGATACTTTCAGCCTCACTATAACCTTCTAACCCATTATTTTCTTCACAGTATTTTTGCATGGCGGGAATATCTAGGCCATCTTTATTATAGAAGCCGCCGCTAATATCACTTACAGCAGTAATTTTTGCTCCAATATCATATAGATAGCGGGCAATTGTTGCACCTACCTGACCGAATCCTTGAATGACAACCTCTTCTTCGGCAAGATCAATGTTATTATCCTTACAGGCTTCTTGTGTTACATAGAAGATTCCTAATCCGGTTGCTTCTGCACTACCAACTGTCCCCCCCATTATATTGGGCTTGTCATTAATGGCAGGTGGATTATGTTCGCCTGTAATCTGTTCATATTCATCTAACATCCAGGACTGTGTCCTATAATCTGTACCAATGTCCGCACCCGGTATATCGATCTTAGGTCCTTTGGGTTTAAGGTTTCTAATAAATCCTCTGGTTAATCTTTCTAGTTCCCAGTCACTTAACTTGGAAGGATCTACTTTAATACCTCCTTTGCCACCTCCGGCTGGTACACCAGATACGGCATGTTTAATGGTCATAAATAATGCTAAAGCTTTAACTTCATCGATGTGTAAATTGGGAACAAATCTGGTTCCATCTCTGGTTGGTCCTAGAGCATCATTGTAGTGGACGCGATAGGCATCAAACATTTTAAAGCTGCCGTCATCCATTTTGAGTGGTATTGAAAAATCAATTATCCTTTTTGGCCTTGACATTAACTCCATAACATTAGGATCTATCCCGGCCAGTTCACCTGCTTTGTTTAAAGAATCTAATGCAGAATTAAAAACATTATCCATATATTTCTACCTCCATATGTTGTAAATTTTATACTTTATTATCAGAAATATTATTAAAGGTTACATACTTAATTTAATACTTGACTTTTTAACAGATTAGAATAAAAACCAGCTGTTGTTAAAACAGCTGGTATCAATTTTTTAGACCTTTGGTACTGACAGATCTTCTTTATAATCATTCATAACGATATCATGTTCACTTCTATCCAGCCATTCCATGATAATTTGAGCTATTTTAACTCTCATCTTGGCTAAGTTATCTAAATAGTTGGGGCTTTGTGAATCTATCCAACTATTGTATAGATCGGCTTCAGATGGACCGGGCTCTATTTTGAAATATACCGGTGACGCTATTCTAGCTATATCAGCTGCTTCATCATATCTTTGGAAGCCGCCCATTGATTCAACAAGACTCATATATACATCTAATGGTACTTTAACTCCACCCTGTCTAATAGAAGAAAGCATCGGTAAAGTCATATCAGCTAGAGGATTAAAACTGTCTGCTCCTAATTTTTCCAGCATTTTTCCGGCAACTGCGGTACCGTGACCAGCAAAAACAGACACTTTAAACTTAACATCCTGAGGAATAATACCCTTATCTCTCATATCATTTAATAAGGTTAAAGCAGATTCATCTGTAATCAAAAATCCACGAATACCTGCTTCAATACACCTGTCTATGTTTTTTAGATATCTATAAAGCATATCATGACCTCTCAACCTCATCCCGCTTACAATACCTTCTTCACCAGAAGTATATTGGCGGCCGGTATCCCATTCTCTACTAGCTACAGGATTAACAAGCAGTTCAAGGTCATTATCTGCCCCTACTTGAGCAAAGTGCTTTAATTCCTGGTCATCTAACATTGTTGCCCCTCTTACAATTGAGATAACTCTATGGATTGTTACATTCCTTTTATCTGCTTCTTTTACCATCTCTTCTAAATTAGAAGCGGACTCAATACCCGATATTTCTATTCTGGCATGAGCTCCACCCGGGAAAGTTAATTCTGAATCAGGCATATCATACCTTTCCCTTAATGAATATTCAGTATCGTTTTTAATATAATCAGCCATTTCTTTAAATGCCATTTAAACAACCTCCTATTAATATTTTATGTTTATTTATTTTATTCAAATTCAGAAAATAATTCTTCAAATTCTTCTTCACTATCTTTTATATGATATACATGTTCATCTTCAGGGAACTTCTCATTTTTAACATCATCAATATATTCTTTAAAAGCTTCGATTTCGATTTCTGCCACATTGGCATACTGTTTTACAAACTTAGGTGTAAAAGCCTGGAACATACCTAACATGTCACCACAGATAAGCAGCTGTCCATCACAGGGTAAACCTGCTCCGATTGAATAAACAGGAATATCCAGCTTATCAGTAATAAATTCGGTAACTTCAGGTGGTACAGCTTCTAATAGTAAGGCCTGTGCTCCGGCTTCCTGAACTGCTACTGCATCTTTGATTAATTCTCTGGCACTATCCACAGTCAAGCCCTGAGCTTTAAAACCACCTAACTGTCCTGAACTTTGGGGAGTTAATCCAATGTGTCCGAAAACTACAATACCTGCATCACTGATCGCTTCGATCTGACTGGCGACTCTGCGGCCACCTTCTAATTTAATCGCATCCATATCAGCCTCTTTTAAAAATCTAGCTGCATTTTCTACCGCTTTTTCATCTGATACCTGATAAGAACCAAAAGGCATATCTCCTATACAATAAGTATTAGGTGCACCTCTTCTAACATCCTGACTGTGGGCAATACAGTCTTCCATTGTGACGGGAACTGTACCCTTATATCCCTTAACAACCATTCCTAAGGAATCTCCTACCAGAATCATATCCATGCCCGCTTTTTCAGCAAATTGGGCAGTTGGAAAATCATATGCTGTTATCCAAGCCACCTTTTCTCCCTTTTTTTTCATTTCATTAAAATCTAAAATCGTTTTCTTTTTAGCCACTACAATACCTCCTTATATTTTGATGGTTAACTTTGAAAATATCACTCATAAAGTTTGAGTATCTAATTTATCACCACCTAAAAATATTATGTATTAATTTAATTTGTCGATTGTCGACAATATACACTAAATAATTTATTCAACGCTAAATTTAAAAATCCTTTTTTAATTTTAAAAAAATTATAATTTTCAGAAAATTATTTAAGGAAGGAAAATTTGAAAACTAGACCTGAAGGCCGACAATTCATTTATGAGAATTTTTTCTCATTTGAAGATCATGCTACTTTCTTTTTTTCTCTTACACTCAAAACCACCATAACTGACCCACCTAAAACTAAAATTGCCCCGATAATCTGATAAAGATTTAAGATGTCATTGAAAAATATGATCGATAAGATGATGGTTACAATCGGTTCTATCATACTTAAAACCGAAATGGAAGTGGGACTGGTCATCTTTATCCCCTGGAAAAAGGCCAAAAAACCTAACATGGAGACAACTGCGATCCCTATAACGGGAAGCCAGGTATTAGAATTGAAAGCAAATTGAACATTATTACTGATCAGGCCGACAGTTAAAAAAGAAATGGCGGCAAATAGACAGACCATAGCTATTGTAGTAAGTAAGGGTACATCTTTTAGAATGTGGTCTCCAAATAGAGTATAGACAGAGTAAAATACCGCTGCTCCAAAGGCAAATAAGAGGCCAATAAGGACAATATCACCACTTGTTTTACCCAAGACAAAGGTCAAGCCTATAAAGGAAACGATTATTGCTCCTATAATCTTTTTGGTTAACTTCATATTGAGTAAAAAAGATGAAATACCTGCAGTAATAAAGGGATAAGTATAAAAAATCAATACTGCCAGCGAGGCCGGTATGTACCTTATAGCAGAGAAATAACAAAAACTAAAGACAGAATATAAAATACCGCCCATGACAAATATATTTAATATCTGTTTTTTATTTAAAATAATTTTTCTGTTGGTCAGAAAGATATATAAAAAAAGTAAGATCGATGCTAAAGTAAACCTTAAAAAAAGCAGGGTAAACACATTTATCCCGCCGTCATAGGCAAATAAAGCTAAAATTGGTACAGTACCAAAACCAACTGCAGATAGTACTCCATAAGTAGAACCTAATATACTTTCATCCAAATAATTCACCTCCTCTATAAATGATAAAAAATATTTACTCTTAATATACCTCTTTTTATATGTTTGTTTAAAATCCTTTTTTAATTATCAAATTTTATTTCTTTTCCTTTTCGCTCAGATTCATATACTGCATCCAATATTTTGGTTACCAGATAGGCTTCTTCCGGTTTTACCAGCGGACTTTTATCCCTTATTATAGCATTGATCCAGCTAGCTGCTTCTAAGTATCCTAGGCTTACTTTTTCACTGGCGGCCGGGCCCATTTTTTTAATAGAACTTTCTTTAATTTCTTTATATTGACCCTCCTCTATCATATTATATATAAGTTCGTTTTTATCATCACTTAAACTCCACCTTACTTCTGCTCCCCTCTTCGTCCCATAAAAGGTGGCAGAAGCTTCTTTTGGCTCACTAGTATTTAGTATCCAGGCAGATTCTAGAAAGACAGCTGCCCCATTTTTCATTTTTATGAAACCAAAGGCAGAATCTTCTACCTCATATTTATTAGGATTCCAAGGGCCAAATAAATTCCCCTCGTTTTGATCACTCATCTTATTAAAAACCGAACCCGAAACACTAACCGGTTCATAATTATCCATTATCCACAAAGTTAAGTCTAAAGCATGAGTACCGATGTCGATTAAAGGACCGCCCCCCTGTTTTGACTTATCCAGAAAAACACCCCAGGAAGGAACTGCCTTTCTCCTTAAAGCATGGGCCTTGGCAAAATAGATCTCACCTATTTTATCATTTTGACAGTCTGTTTTTAATTGCTGTACATCTTCTCTAAAGCGATTTTGATATCCAATCGTAAATTTTTTATCAGTAATACGCCAGGCTTCCATCATCTTTGCCGCTGCCTGTTTATTGTGGGCCATCGGTTTTTCACACATCACATGTTTCCCAGCTGCAAGGGCAGCCACTGTAATTGGGCTGTGAGAATCATTAGGTGTCAAGACATGAATAACATCTAAGGTATCATCTTTTAAAAGCTCATTATAGTCTTCATATACTTTAGAATCTTTTATACCAAACTCCTCGGCCGCTTTGACAGCTCTATTAATCCTTATATCACAAAAAGATGCCATTTCACATAAATCTGATAATTCTTTTAAGGCAGGCATGTGCTTATAATTTGCAATATCTCCACAACCTATTATTCCCACCTTTAATTTCTTATTAACCACTCTTAACTCCCCCTTTTAACTTCTTATATATTTAAAACCGAGTATTATTTAAAGCTTTAAATTTTAAACCAACTTTTTTCGGATAGATTATGATGAAGATGAGAAATGAAAATAATAGCATTGCTGTAGTTGATAAATACATTCGATCCGAAAAGATATTAATTATACCCGGGTAAGAATTAAAAATGCTGTGCAATATGATACAGAGAAAAAGACTTTTAGTTTTTATGTAAATTATGGTAAGTTGCAAAGAAAAAACTAATCCTAGTATTATAAAAATAATAAAGTTCAGGTCCTTTTGAGGTGAACCTTTTATAAACCAGAGCGGCAAGTGCCAGCCGGACCAGATTAAACTAGTCATTATGGTTGCAGATATCTTATTATGTTTTTTTAATAAGCCGGGTAATAAAACCCCCCGCCAACCTACTTCTTCTAAACCTCCCATTACAATATTGACAAAAATTAGAGGAACCACAATCAATACGTTCTGCCTGAAAAGTATCATACTATTGTTAAATACAAAACTATTTAAAGCCCAGGGCATTAAAAAAATTAAAAAAGGAATTACAAAAAGCCAACCATACCACCTAATACTAACATTCCACTTGAAGATTCTTCTTTTAATCCTCTTATACATCCTTAACTCTTTTTGAGGGTTATAAACGATAAAAACTACATAAAAAGGCCCTAACCCACCCATAATAAAAAGAAATAAATATAAGGGGTCACCATAACTATAGCCGAAATAATTGGCAGTTATACCTAAGATTAACCAGAAAAACCAGGTGAAAAAATATGTATATATAACGAACTTCTTTGATTTAAGATCCAAAGAATGTCACTCCTTTATATAATTAATATTGTATTCAATTAATTTATATATTATTGAAATAGAAATATATTCCTTTAATTACAGGAAAATTTAATTATAATTAACCTTGTTTATTTATACATATAAATTGAAATTTA
Source organism: uncultured Halanaerobiales bacterium (assembly GCA_964526845.1). GTDB lineage: Bacteria > Bacillota > Halanaerobiia > Halanaerobiales > M55B127 > M55B127. The sequence continues at coordinate 16,381 of CAZGMM010000035.1, forward strand.
TAAATTATTTCTCTCTTAAAGATAGAAAATATGCATTATTTTTGATATCATAGGAAAAAAGAAATATAATTAATTAAGATTTTTAAAATCGAGAATGGAGTGGTAATATGAAGCATGATTATTTAAACTATCCTTATTCTTCTAAACAGGTTACTAGATTTGCCAAAAACGGCATGGTGGCGACCTCTCAACCGTTAGCAGCCCAGGCCGGCCTGGATATACTTAAAAAAGGTGGAAATGCTGTAGATGCAGCTGTGGCTACCGCCGCCTGTTTAACGGTAGTAGAACCAACTTCAAATGGGATCGGGGGAGACGCTTTTGCAATCGTCTGGATAAAAGATGAAATGCATGGACTAAATTCCAGCGGTTATTCTCCGCAAGATATAAATATTGAAAAGGTTAAAGAAATGGGTTATGATGAAATGCCGAAAACGGGTTGGCTGCCGGTTACAGTTCCCGGTGCCCCGGCTGCCTGGGCCAGTCTCGTTAATAGATACGGCAACCTTGAGATGAGAGAAGTTTTAAAACCCGCTATTAAATATGCCCGGGAAGGTTACCCCGTTTCTCCTACTTTAAGTAAGTTTTGGAAAAGGGCACACAAGAAATATAAAGAAATGTTAGAAGGAAAGCAGTTTGCAGCCTGGTTCGATACTTTTACGATAGATGGTAAACCACCGGAAGCAGGCCAAATATGGAGTTCAAATGCTCATGCAGATACCTTACAATTAATTGCGGAAAGTAATAGTGAAGCCTTCTATAGAGGGGAATTAGCAGATAAAATAGATCAATTCGCAAAAGAATATGATGGTTTCTTAAGGAAAGCTGATTTAAATGCATATCAACCGGAATGGGTTGACCCTATAAGTGTCAACTACCATGGTTATGATGTGTGGGAGCTTCCTCCCAATGGTCAGGGTCTTGTTGCTTTAATGGCTTTGAATATATTAAACGGTTTTGACTTTGAAGCAAAAGATACGTTGGAAACCTATCATAAACAAATTGAAGCCTTAAAATTGGCTTTTTCAGATGGAAAAAAATATATTACAGATATCAATAAGATGCAAGTTAATGTAGAAGACTTACTCTCAACAGCTTATGCCTCTAAAAGGAGAAGTTGGATCAAAGAAACCGCCTTACAACCCGAACCGGGTAATTTAGATAAGGGAGGAACCGTCTATCTGGCTGCTGCTGATAAAGAAGGAAATATGGTCTCCTATATTCAAAGTAATTATATGGGCTTTGGTTCCGGACTGGTAGTTCCTGACACCGGCATTGCCCTACAAAATAGGGGACACAGTTTTCCCCTGGATAAAAACCACCATAATCACTTAGAACCTCATAAAAAACCATCTCATACAATCATACCGGGCTTTTTAAGCAAGAATAATATACCTATCGGGCCTTTTGGTGTGATGGGAGGTTTTATGCAGCCGCAGGGACACCTACAAGTGCTGATGAACTTAATTGACTTTGATTTGAATCCTCAGGCCGCTCTTGATGCACCCAGATGGCAGTGGACCGAAGGTAAAAAGATAAAGGTTGAAAGTGACTTTCCAAAGTATATTGCCCAGGCACTCCAACGCAAAGGACATGAAGTTAGTTTATCCTTAGATTCTGGTAGTTTTGGCAGGGGACAAATTATCTTTAGAGACCATGCAACTGGTGTTTTAAAAGGCGGTACTGAAAAAAGAACCGATGGCCATATTGCTCTCTGTTAATTATATATAAACTCTGAAAAAATCTGGGTAAAAATTATTGAACAGGAGAGGATAATTTATGTTATATGGAGTTTTATTTTCCATACTTTCCGGAATTTTAGTCTCATTACAGGGGATTTTTAATACCCGGGCCAGTGAACACATAGGCCTCTGGCATACCAATACTTTAGTACACGGTTCCGGGTTTATTTTGGCTTTAATTATACTTATCGCGGTAAATAAAGTTACCTTTGCTAATATCAAAAATGTGAACCCTTATTACTTATTAGGCGGGGTTTTGGGAGTTCTAATTGTTTTTAGCGTGATGAAAGGCATTTCGGCCCTGGGGGCTAGTTATGCTATCACTATCTTAATAGTGACCCAAATCCTTGCCAATGCTTTAATTAATTACTTTGGCATTTTTGGAGAACATGTGATAACATTTTCCTGGACTCAAATTCTCGGTCTACTGATGATGATCGGAGGAATCTTCCTCTATCAACTAACATAAATAATAAAAGATAATACTTAGAAAGCCCCTCCTGGATTCAGTGAGGGGCTTTGTTAATAATTTGATTTTTTAATTCACAATATTTTGAGGATCATTTTCTAACCATTTGATAATATTATTAAAAACTATCTCGGCCCTTTTTTTAAAGGCCTCCTCGGTAGCAAAAGCTACATGGGGAGTTAAAATTGTGTTTTTAGCATTTAAAAGGGGGTGATCGGCTGGAATAGGTGGTTCCATCTCAAATACATCAATACCGGCTCCCGCTATTTTGTCATTATTTAAAGCCGCTGCTAAGGCTTTACTATAAACTATCGGACCGCGGGCACAATTGATTAAATAGGCAGTCTCTTTCATTAATTTTATTTCTTTTTTACCAATTAAATTTATCGTAGACTCCATTAAGGGCACATGAACCGAAACTATATCACTTTCCTGCATTAGTTCATCTAGTTTAACATATTGTAATCCTAACTCTTTTGCTTTTTCATTTTCTTGAATATCATTTCCTAATAATTCACACCCAAACGCATTAGCTATTTTAGCCACTTGGGTTCCTATATTGCCTGTACCTACAATACCAAATTTCTTGTTAGCCAATTCATTACCTATAATTCCGGCTTTCGTTTTCTGTTCTCTGGTTGCCTTATCTCCTTTTATGACATTTCTCATGAGACTAATTGACAAACCAAAAACTAATTCGGCGACAGACTGGTCAGAATAGCCGGAGGAATTACTAACTACAATACCATTATTATTGCAAGCTTTTAGAGCAATATGATCTACTCCCGTAAAGGCAACTGAGATAAACTTTAAGTTGGGACAAGAATTTATGACTTTTTCTGATAAAGGTAAGTTGGTGATAATTATTATCTCCGCCTCTTGCGCTCTTTTGATAATTTCACTCTCTTCTTCTGCCCTATTATCATAATATTCAAATTCGTGACCTAGATTTTCTAATTTCTTCTTATATTTCTTAAGTACATTTTCAGATATACCAATTGGTTCCAGCATTACTATTTTCATTTTCATCCTCCTCAAATTCCTCTTAATTAAACCTATTATATATGATTATTTTTTTAAATAAAATCCCGACTCTTTTTCAAGTCAGGTACTTAATTATTCATAAATATTCTCTTTAATTCTAATAATTTATTTATATTTTTTTCATAAAAATTATAAAAAGAAGTACAGTAATTATTTAAGTTATTTTCATTTCTATTCCTTTTACAACCATTTCTACACAATTTAAGCCATTTACATTGTTCACATTTTTCCGGTAAATCAGTCGATTCTTTAATAAAGGCTTTAGCTTTTTTATTTTCATATACTTCCGTAAAACTCATGTTTTTAATATTTCCTAACTTCCATTCATCTACTACATAGAAATCACAGGGGTAGATACTGCCATCTGATTCAATTATATTTTGGAAACTGCAGTGTCCTTTCATTTCACAGGCTTCCGGTTTTCTTCCCATCAACATTCTCACAACATTGTCAAAAAATCTTATACTGATATAGTTCCCCTTTTTTATATCCTGATACCACTCATTAAATACATTATTTAAAAACAACTCATAATTCTCAGGGGTAAGTGAATATTTTTCTTTTTTCCCATCCAGGGGTTCTAGACAGCGTATAAACTGTAAAAACTTAAAATTCTGCTTTTTATAACTGTTATAGACTTTTTTACCATGACGAGCCAGTTGGTCAGTTATAACGGTCAGCACATTAAAATCGACATTACACTTTTTAAAAAGTTCAGAGGTTTGTATTACTTTTTTATAGGTTCCCTCTTCATTTCTATCAATCCTAAAATAATTATGTAAGTCTTTATAACCATCAATAGATAAGCCTACTAACCAATCATTCTCAGATAAAAAGACTGCCCACTTTTGATCTATTTCTGTCCCATTGGTTTGTAGGGCAAGGTTAACATCTATATTATCTTTATTGTATTTTTCAAGATAGTCCATGAAAGTTTTATAAAAATCTAACTTGGCTAAAGTTGGTTCTCCTCCCTGAAAAGAAAAACTGACTGATCCCTCGGCTTCAGCGAAGGCTTTTTTAACAATTAGTTCCAATAATTTTTTATCCATCTTTCCATAAGAAGCTCTTTCTCGATTGTAAGCTAAATCATGATAAAAACAGTATTTACATTTCATGTTGCAGTTACTTGAAACCGGTTTGATCATTAAATTTAAAGATGGCAAGAATTTAAACCTCCAAAATATTTTTCTTTAGGCTATTTTTTCTACCCGGTTACGGCCTTTTTCTTTAGCTCTATATAAGGCCTGGTCTGCTTCTTGAATTATATCTTCAATCTCTTTTTCTTCTGAATAGGAAGCCACTCCAAAACTACTAGTAAGGTTGTCCACTTTGGAAAAAGAACTTTCTTCTATATTAATTCTTAATCTTTCGGCTAATTTTTCGGCCGCCTGCAAGTTAGTCTCGGGAAGAATAATTAGAAATTCTTCTCCTCCCCACCGGCCAAAATAATCAACCTTCCTTATGCTATTAAAAAGAATTCTACTGATTTCTTTTAAAACCTTATCTCCTACTTGATGCCCATAGTTATCATTTACTTTTTTAAAATGATCTAAATCAAATAGAATTAAAGAAAAATTCTTATTATATCTTTCGGCTTTATAATAAACATCTGATAATATTTCCTCTAATTTTCTACGATTATAGATACCAGTTAATCTATCCTTATCGGAAATTTCCTTTAATTTGGCATTGACCTTATTCAATTTTTCATTTTTATCTTCAATCTTCTTTTGATTAATAAATTCATTAATAAATTTTTTGAAGATGATCATCGAAGCTAACCAGGCAATTATGATATTGGACAACGCATCAGCAACTAGATTACTCTCTAATAATATCGGCTGATATGTTGAAGCAATATAGACAAATAATAGTGCTCCATACAGGTATAAGAAAAAACTTTCTATATAGTTAAAATAAAATATGACCGCCATGCCATAGACAACCGCTATATAAATTGTTGGTAATCTAACAATATAATTCGGCAAAATACCTATTCTAATTACAGCTACAGTCAGACCTATCACACCAATCCCGACTTGATAGAGTCTATGTATAAAAGAAACTTGTTTGGGTTGTTTAAAATAAAAGTAGGCACTTATCAAGGTATATATAAACATTATTAAAGCAGTTCCATAATAGACCGTATTTAAAATGGTACCGCTTTCACTTATAAAAACAGCATAAAATAACTGTTCAAATATTAAAAAAGCTGATATTAATAAAATCCTCTTATTATTTTGTTTGAATTTATGTAATTTAAAGTCCTCTTTATTTTCTGTCGCTATTGGATATAGATAGCTGCTGATGTAATCGAACATAAAAATCCCCCTAATCAAAATAAAACTCGGATTCTTAATGTTTAAAAAAATAATCTT
>CAZGMM010000036.1:0-14157 GCA_964526845.1 uncultured Halanaerobiales bacterium
TCGGCTGAAGATATAGATATCGATGAAAATGGTAAGATAACTGGACTGTTCTAAAAATTGTTAAATAATTACTATTTAATTTAATAGAAATATATTAAATTATAAATAACAATGAGATGATAGAGTAGATTTCGCGCGTTCAAGTGTCTAAAGATGGGACGTTGCTTTAGAACGAATGTTAAAAAAACTGCGGTGTGAAATTCGCGTCCGCTGTCATCAAAGAGTCTTCTCTTTGGTGCAGAGATCTGTCATCACCCAAAGAGAGGAATGATCAAATGAAGATTAAAACGAGAAGATTAGTATTTTTGTCACTGCTGATAGCTCTGGGTGTGGTTTTAACAAGATTTTTAAGTCTTCGTTTACCATTATTTGGAGTGGAAGGGATTAGAATTGGTATTGGATCATTACCGATGATCTTTGCCGGTATTGTTTTTGGTCCAATGGCTGGAGGTATTGTAGGAGCTATTACGGATTTGGTAGGTTTTTGGGTTAGTCCGATGGGAGCATATATGCCTCATTTTACTTTTACAGCTTTTTTAACAGGTTTTATACCAGGATTTCTAATGATTTATGTTTTTAAAGATAGAAGAACCTTAACATATATTTTGATTTCAATAGCTGTAGGGCAGACCATAACCTCCATTATTTTGGTTCCTTACTTTATCCATATCTTATTCGGTGTACCATTCAGGCCATTATTAATACCGAGACTGATTGGTCAACCTATCACTATTTTAATATATAGTTATCTGATTAAAATACTATTTAAAAATGAGATTTTAAATATTTTTGAAAATGGTGAAAGATAATATTGTATCTGTAAATTTAATATCTAAAAAAAGCGTGTGAATCTCAAATAATGATTCACACGCTTTTTATTTTTAACTATTTTTTAAAATATAGGATTTTATCTTTTTATATTAAACACTTCAACTTTTCTTATATATTAATTACATTAATTCACATTTTATTTGGCTTTCTACCTATCCGTGCAAATAATATTTCGGTCTCACCATCTCTTATTACTTGAATTAGCACTCTTTCTTCAATTTCTTTTTGACCGATTTTTTCTACAACATCATCAGGATTTTCAATCCTTTCTTGATCTATTTCTTTTATAATGTCATAAGTTTTTAAACCTGCTTTATCAGCTGGGCTGTCGGGGAATACATCCAATATTATAGCACCCTTATTACTTTCTAGATCAAAGTATTCCTGAACTTCTGGGCTGATCTGTCCGACTGATACTCCTAACCAGGGCTGGATGATTTCACCTTTAGTTTGTAAGTCGTTTACTACTTCTTTTACTTCATTAACAGGTATTGCAAAACCAATTCCCTGCCCCTGGGCGCTAACAGCTGTATTAATACCGATTACTTCACCTTGTATATTAAGTAAAGGGCCACCACTATTACCCGGGTTGATAGCTGCATCAGTTTGGATCAGGTTTTTATATATTCTAACTTGTCCCTGAGAAGTGGGGATTTGAATTGGTCTACCTAATGCACTAATTACTCCGGTTGTAACTGTGTGTTCGAAACCGAAGGGGTTGCCAATTGCGATTACCCAATCTCCCGGTCTCATCTCCTTTGAATTTCCCAAAGGGATTGTTTTCAATTTTTGATCAACATTAATTTTAATGACAGCTAGATCAAGATTATAGTCGGTCCAGATTACTTCAGCCGGTATTGGTTTTTCCATTCCGTTAATATTTACCTTGATTTCATCTGCTTCATGGATAACATGTTCGTTGGTGACAATGAAACCGTCTTCTGTTACGATAAAGCCGCTGCCATAACCCTCAATATTTTCAGGAAGATCTGGCAGTTGATCACCGAAGAAGTATCTAAAAAATGGGTCATCATATAAGGGGTTTTGCATCTCTGCCTGACTTCTTTTAGTTATAGTTGTAATTTTTACAACGCCTGCGTCAACTTCTGCTGCTATATCTGCAAATATATTTTCCTGGTAAACATATACCGTTTCTTTGGTCTCTTCTATCACTTCTTCTTGTGCTATTAACACATTCGAAAAAGCTAGAATAAAAATAATTGATACTACAATTACAAATTTATATTTATTGTTTAAAATATTTTTATATAGTTTCATAATTTTACACTCCTTCCATTTTCTTTTTTGCTTTGTACCTAAAATTATATTATAATATTCAATAGATGTCAAAAGGATGTGAACCGTTTTGAAAGTTGATATAAAAGGTGTTAAAGAACATATGAATAATAATATCATAAAGGATTTAAAATACTTCGATTCAGTCACCTCGACTAATGAATTAGCCTTAGAAATGGAGTCTAAAAATATACAAGAAGGCGATGTTATCATTGGGGGAGAGCAGACAAAAGGCAGAGGACGTTTAAAAAGAAATTGGCATTCTCCTCAATATTTAGGCTTATGGTTTAGCATAATTGTGAGACCGTCTAAGGATTTGGATAGGATTCCCCTTTTAACTTTAATAGGGGCTCTGTCAGTGCATAAAGCTATCAAAAATTTGGGAATCAAGACCGATTTGAAATGGCCTAATGATATTTTATATGATAATAAAAAAGTATGTGGGGTTTTATCGCAATTTAGGAGTGATGGTAAAGAAATTGAGAGAGTGGTAGTTGGGATAGGTTTAAATGTAAATCAAAAAGAATTTCCCAAAGAATTAAAAGATACTTCTATTTCTTTAAGGATGATTAAGGGAAAAATAATTAAGAAGGAGAAACTCTTGGCAGAGATTTTAGATAACTTTTCTGATTTTTATAAATTATTCCAGAACAGTGAGCATAATAAAATAATAAACAGTTGGAAAAAAGAAATGTCTATGTTGAATAAAAAAATAACGATTAATACTGCAAATGGTAATAAAATAAAGGGTAGAGTAGTGGATATCTCAAACAAAGGAGAACTAATTATTGAAAAGCCAAATAAGGAAAGGCAAAAATTTATTGCCGGTGATGTTAGTATTGACAAGAATTCAATTGGATTTTAACTATTCAAAAGAAGGAATAAGATGATTAATCTTGAATAATATATATTGACGCTGAAAAAGTTGGGAATAATATTTCTATTACCAACAACTAATTTAAAAAAATTTTAAAAGGGGGAAGTTGATTTGAAGAAATTAAGTTTATTTGTAATTGTAGCATTAACACTTACATTAGTTATGGGCTTTTCAACCATGGGAATGGCTCAAGATGACTTTAAAGTAGGTATGGTTACTGACGTTGGTGGCTTAGGTGACGAATCATTTAATGATGCTGCCTGGGCCGGTCTACAAAGAGCCGAAGAAGAATTTGGCATCACTATTAATGTTGTTGAATCAAACACCATGACAGACTATGTTCCTAACCTATCCAGTCTTGCTGAACAGGGATATGACATGGTCTGGGGCGTTGGATTCTTAATGACTGATGCTTTAACTGAAGTATCAGGTATGTATCCAAATGTTAAGTTTGGTATTATTGATGCTGTAGTAGAAGGAGAAAATGTTGTATCTGCTGTCTTTAAAGAACATCAGGGTTCCTTCTTAGCCGGTGTTGTAGCTGGTATGAGAACTGAAACCGATAAGGTAGGTTATATCGGTGGTATGGAACAGCCTCTAATTAAGAAGTTTGAAGCTGGTTATAGAGCCGGTGTAAAAGCTGTTAATCCTGATGCTGAAATATTTATTGCATATACTGGTGCTTTTGATGATCCTCAAGCAGGTAAAGAACTTGCATTTACCCAGTTTGACCAGGGCGCAGACGTAATTTACCACGCTTCTGGTGCCTGTGGTATTGGTGTAATCAAAGCTGCTAACGAAAGAGGACTTTATGCAATTGGTGTTGACTCACCTCAAAATCACCTAGCTCCAGCTAATGTACTAACCAGTATGATCAAAAGAGTAGACGTTGCAGTTTATAATGAGGTTAAGAAATTATATAATGGAAACTTTGAAACTGGGACTCATGTATATGGTTTAGAAAACGATGGTGTAGGAATCTACCGTCCACAAGCTGAAAATATGCTTTCACAAAATATTCTAGACACCGTTGATGAATATAAACAAAAAATCATTAGTGGAGAAGTAGAAGTACCTGATCACCCTGACAAACTATAAAGCGTCTTATAAATGAGACAGGAATAAGCAAGCAAAATGCCCGGGTAAAGCCGGGCATTTTTTTATGGGTAAAATTGTAATAATACTAGATTTTGTATATAATATAACTTAGCATATAAATAAGGATTAGAGGTGTTAGTATGATCTTGGCCATTGATATTGGTAATTCAGACACTGTTTTAGGCATATATGAAGATAATAAAATGGTGGATCACTGGCGTATCTCTACTGACCACAAAAAGACTGTTGATGAATACGGTATATTATTTAATAACCTATTTTCCTTTGATGATGTTAAGACAAAACAGATCGAGGGTATAATAATTTCAAGTGTAGTTCCCCAGGTTGTCCAGGTCCTGGAGATTACTTCGGTCCAATATTTTGATTTAAAACCGATGGTTGTGGGACCCGGTATTAAAACCGGTATGAATATAAAAATGGAAGATCCGCGCGAAGTTGGTGCCGATAGAATAGTAAATGCAGTAGGAGGTTACCAACGTTATGGGGGCCCATTAATAATTGTTGATTTTGGAACCGCCACAACTTTTGATTATATTTCTTATAAGGGGGACTATGAAGGTGGTGCAATTGCACCCGGTATAGGAGTTTCTACCGACGCTTTATTTAATATGGCTTCTAAACTACCCCGCGTAGAGTTGAAAAAACCGGAGTTTGCGATCGGTAAAAACACTGTTCAGGCCACTCAATCGGGAATTTTTTATGGTTTTATTGGTCAGGTAGAAAAATTAATTCACAAATTTAAGGAAGAAATAAAAGGAAGTCCGAAGGTAATAGCTACAGGTGGCTATTCAGAATTAATAGGTAGTAAGACTGATGCAATAGAATATATTGCCCCTTTTCTTACCCTTGATGGTCTTAATTACTTAGCAGAAATAAATGATTTAAAACAGGTGAGTAAAAAATGGAGATTGCAGGAAAACAAATAAAGCCTCCCATAGCCATTGCTCCTATGGCCGGGGTAACAGATTACCCTTATAGACAGATCTTAAGGGAAATGGGAGCTGAATTGATATACACAGAGATGGTTTCTAGTAAGGGTTTGGTATATGGAAGTAAAAGAACGGAAGAACTATTAGATTATAATAGACAAGCCGATGGTTATATTAACGTGCAGGTTTTTGGGGAAGAACCAGAATTTATTGTTAAAGCTTCCCAGAAGATAGAAGAAGAATACCATCCTGATTTTATCGACTTAAATATGGGCTGTCCAGCCCCCAAGATAGTAAAAAATGGGGCAGGCTCTGCTTTAATGAAAACACCATCTTTAGTTAAAAAAATTGTAACGTCTATGGTAGAAAAATTAGAGACCCCTGTTACTGTAAAAATTAGGGCTGGCTGGGATGAAGAAAACATCAATGGGGTTGAGATTGCCCAGATTGCTGAAAAAGCCGGAGCACAGTTAGTTACTGTTCATGGTAGAACAAGGGAGCAGTTTTATTCCGGCCAGGTTGATTATGATATAATAAATCAGGTTAAAGAAGCTGTCGCTATTCCGGTTATCGGTAACGGGGATATCTTTGATTTAGAATCGGCAGAGACGATGTTTGATAAAACTAACTCTGATGGTATTATGGTTGCGAGGGGAATCCAGGGTAATCCCTGGCTGATCAAAAGATTAATAAAATATTTTGGAGAAGGGATAAGAATACCCCAACCTACCCCTCAAGAAAAAATTGAGATGGCATTATACCATTTAGATAAAGCTGTGGATTATTATGGGGAAGAGATTGCGATTCCCAAGATGAGAAAGCATATTAGTTGGTACATTAAAGGTTTAAAAAATTCAACATATGTTAAAGATGAGATTAATAAATTAAAAAAGAAAGAAGCTGTCATAGACATTTTAAAAAAATATAAAAGAACTTTTTAATTGAGCCCCTTTACGGGGCTAATTTTTTTTGCATTTATATATATAAAATGTTAAAATATGTATGTGCACAAAAATGTGTACAGAGGGGAGATCTAAGATGAAATTTTATAGGATCGGGGATAAAGTTATCAATAGTAAATATCTAGATAAAACCATAAGCAAAATACTTAAATTACGTCAATCCGGTCTGTCTCAATCTAAGGTAGCCGAAGAACTGAATATTGAGCGTTCCTTTATCTCTCGATTAGAAAGTATGGGAGAAATAAGAAGGGGTAATAAAATTGCTCTTGTGGGATTTCCTATTGAAAACAAAGAAGAAATTATTGAAATAGCCAAAGAAAATGGTTTAGAATATACCCTTGTTATGACAGAAGAAGAAAGATGGGATTTTATTCAAGAGAAGTCCGGACTAGAAATTTTTGAAGATGTAATTGAAATATTAGTAGAATTAAAGGAGTATGATTTAACCATATTTTTAGGTTCGGATATGAGATTGGATTTAGTTGATAAATTATTGGATGGAAAAGTTATTGGGATTAAGTTAGGTGAATCTCCCATAAAAGAAGATAAATATGTAGATCCAACACAGATAAAAAAGATATTAAATTCTTTTTAAACTTTAAATTTTCACGTCTTATGTCAGGAGGTTACTATGAAAAAAGTTATTAGCATCAGTTTGGGTTCAGATAAAAGGGATCATAAAGTTGAAACTGAATTTTTAGGAGAAAAATTTATCGTTGAAAGAAGGGGTACTAATGGTGATAAAAAGAAAGCTGCCCAACTTTTTACAGAACTAGATGGAAAGTATGATGCTTTTGGGATGGGTGGTATTGATCTTTCCATCCAGGTGGCAAATAATGAATACTATTTTAGGGATGCTAAAAAATTAATTAAAAATGTTAAAAAAACTCCTGTCGTGGACGGTTCTGGTTTAAAAAATACTTTGGAAAGAATTGCTGTTAACTATATTGAAGATAACTTAGATATAAAATTACATAACCAAAAAGTATTGTTAACTGCAGCTTTGGATAGATTTGGTATGGCGGAAGCATTTGTTGATAGAAAGGCAGATTTAGTATGTGGTGACTTAATATTTGGACTCGGTCTTCCGATTAGAATACATTCCCTAAAAGCATTAAAAATTATAGCCGCTATAATTGCCCCGATAGTCACTAAACTTCCTTTTGAATTAGTTTATCCGACAGGAAGTAAGCAGGACAAAGAAAAAGAAACAGACGATAAATTCAAAAAGTTTTATGATGAGGCCGATATTATTGCGGGTGATTTTCATTATATAAAATCTCATTTGCCGAGTCGGATTGATAATAAAATTATATTAACTAATACCACTACTAGTGATGATATAGCTAATTTGCAGGCAAAAGGAGCAAAGGCATTAATTACTACCACACCTAATTTAAATGGGAGAACATTTGGCACAAATGTAATGGAGGCTTTATTAATAGCGATCATAGAAAAAGATCCTTCCCAAATTTCTACTGATGATTATTTAAATGTTTTAGAAAAATTAGAATTTAAACCAAACTATATTGATTTCGATCAGGGAAAGGATGGTATTGATGGATAAATTCGCATTTATTTTACACCCCCTTGGATTTGAAGATTTTTATAGGAAATTTAAGTGGATGAAAAAACTGCCCGAAGATATATTAAAAAAAGCAACTAAGTATGCCCCTCCTTTCAAAATTTCTAAAATAACTGGTATAAAATCAAAGACCGGGAAAAAAATTGAAGGTTACTTTTATGCCTGTCCTTTAACCACGGATCAGATTATTAATCTGGATAAAGAGTTTGTTATAAACAAAATAATTAAAACAGTAAAAAAAACACAAGAATCTGGTGTGAAGTTAGTTGGATTAGGTTCTTTTACTTCTGTGGTGGGCGATAAAGGGATAACAATAAATAAAAATTCAAAAGTGCCGGTTACTACTGGAAATAGTTATACGGTGGCCACAGCAATTGAAGGTACTAAATTAGCTGCTGATAAAATGGATTTAGACTTAAAGGAAGAAATTGTGACTGTAGTAGGTGCAAACGGTTCAATTGGTAAAACAGTTAGTAGATTAATCGCCAAAGAAGTAAACAACTTGTTTTTAGTAAGTAGAGATTTAGATAAATTAGAAAAATTAACAGCTCAAATAAAAAATGAAAATGAAAATATTAATGTAAAATTTTCTAACAAATTAGAAGAAGCCTTACAAAAATCCAGGATATTTATTACGGTTTCGGGAGCTGTTGAAGCCCTAATTAACCCCCAGGATCTACTGAGCGGTTCTGTGGTCTGTGATGTAGCAAGGCCGCGGGATGTTGCCCGAGATGTAGGCAAAAAACGTGATGATGTTTTAGTTATTGAAGGTGGAATAGTTAGTATCCCGGGTGATGTAGATTTTAATTTTAATTTTGGAGTAGAAGGCCAAAATGCCTATGCCTGTATGGCCGAAACGATGCTGCTGACGTTAGAGGAAAAATTTCAAAGTTTTAGTTTAGGACCGGATATTCAAATAGATAAAGTAAGGGAAATACAAAAGTTAGCTAAAAAACACGGATTCAGCCTGGCAGGATTGAGAAGTTATGGAAAACTTTTACAGAAAAAAACAATAAGAGAAATAAAATCAAATAGCAAGCAAAAGAGTACCGCTTAAATGGCGGTACTTTTTTTATACAAATTTTAATAAAGGGATTTTACATCAGAATGTTTAATGTTATAATTAAGAAGAATATTTTCAATTAAAGCAGAGGAGGGAAGTTATGCGCAGAAAAACTTTTACATTTTTTATAACTTTAGCAATTTGGATTCTCTTTGCTGGTAAGTTTTCCCGGGATATTTTAATAGTTGGAATTATTGCTTCCCTTGTAACTACCTGGTTGTATAGTGATCTGTTATTTAGAAGTTCTAACAGAAAACGAAACTGGGCTTTTTATTTAAGGAAATTTTTATATATTTTATTATTTATTCCCGTTTTTTTCTATGAAGCTTTTGTGGCAGCCTTAAAAGTGTCCAAACACGTATTTGAAAAAGAACCCTCTTTTTCGCCCGGTATTGTTAAGGTCAAAACAACTTTGAGAAATATTACGGCTTTAACTATATTAGCCAATTTAATTACTTTAACTCCTGGTACTTTAACATTAGATTTTGACATGCGTGATAAGGCATTTTTTATTCATTGGATCGATGTCACAACGGTAGAACAGGCTGAAACCCGGCGGGAAGTTATTGAGAGATTTGAAAAATGGTTAGAGGTGATATTCAGATGATTATTGGCATGGCAATATTTTTAGTTTTATTATCTATCGTATCTTCATATAGATTAATAAAAGGACCTACTATTACAGACCGGTTGATTGCTGCTGATACAATAATAATATTTTTTTCAATGGTAATAATGCTGTTAGCTTTATTTATTAATATTAGAATGTTGATAGATATAGTCTTAGCATATGCGGTATTATTATTTGTGGATGTTTTGATATTTGCTAAGTACTTTGAGTATAAGGAGTTGTATAAATAATGGAAATAAGGTTAATAATTTCTTATTTATTTATGGGTGCTTCCATGATTTTTGCTGTGGTAACAGCTATTGGTTTAATAAGGTTTCCTGATGTTTATACACGAATCCATGCCAGTGCTGTTGTTTTAACAATGAGTGCTGTATTATTTTCGGTTGGGATAGCAGTATATGTATGGGAGTTTTACTTAAGCTTGAAAATTTTACTTATTGGCTTAATATTTTTAATTACTAATCCACTTGCCACACATGCTATTGCGCGGGCTTCTTACCGTAGACAGATTGCCTGTCCGGAAGTAAAAAGTGTGGATGAGTACTCTGAATATTTAGAGAGTGAGTCCCGATGATTATATTAAAATATCTTTTATTGATATTCTTAATAGCGGCGGCCTACCTGGCAATTACTTTTAAGGAAGAACTAATTTCAATAATATTTCTGTCTATTTTTTCTATTACTTTAACAACCCTGTATTTAATTCATAATGCACCTGATGTGGCATTAGCCGAAGCCGTAATCGGAGCCGGTCTAAATACAGCTATTTTTATGACTGTAATCAGTCAGGTAAGAGAAGGGAAAAGTATCTTTAGAGAGGATGATTAGATGTCTAGGGTAAAACATATCTTTACTTTAATAATTCTATCCTTATTAGGGGTTACTTTATTAGTGAACTTTGATAAATTACCCGGCCAATTTGAATATGCAAACAGCATCTATCATCATATTACCAATAATGGGGTTAACGAGACTGGTTCTTTGAATTTCGTGACAGCAATTTTATATGATTATAGAGCTTATGATTCATTAGGAGAAAGTACTATCATATTTGGGGCAGTGAGTGGTATCGTTCTCTTACTTTCTCGTAAGACATTACCTGTTTCTTCTCACGGTTTGTCTTTTATTGTTAAAAGAACCTTTGGAATGTTGACTCCTTTCATATTTTTATTTGGTATCTATATAATTTCCCATGGTCACCTTTCACCGGGAGGAGGCTTCCAAGGGGGAGTAATACTGGGTGCCATTTCTATTATCTTTAGTATAGTATATGGTAGTGAATTTGATTATAAGAGGTATTCTCCAACCACTAAAACATTGCTGGAAACCAGTGGAGCCTTGCTTTTTATAGGACTGGGTCTATTAGGTATTGTTATGGGAGGAAATTTTTTAGTTAACTTAAAGATCTTAAATTCAGGTGTGGGTTCTTTAATTAGTGCAGGTAGTATACCCTTTATCAATATCGGGATCGGATTTAAAATTGGAGCCGGACTTGCTATCATCTTTTATAGTATGATTCAAAAGACCTTTAAAGAGGAGGTGAACCTGTGATAAATAATCTTGTCTTTGTTGTCGTATTCCTTTTAGGATTTTATGCTATTTTAGTTAAGAAAAATTTGATTAAAATGGTAATTGGTTTAAACATTATGGAAGGAGCGATCTTTTATTGGTTTATTTCAATAACTGACCGAGGTGGTATGATACCGATTGTAAATGGAACACAGGTTGCCTCTCAAATGAATGATCCCGTTCCCCAGGCTTTAATTTTAACAGGAATAGTTATTGGTGCCAGTACTTCCGCATTTTTACTTACTTTAATAATCGAATTAAATAAATTTACTAATAGTACTAATCCTGACCAGATTGGGGGTATGATAGAAGATTGAGTATAGCCTTAATTTTATTAATTATCGTACCTTTAGCAACCGCAATCTTAATACCCTTTGTAGATGTATTCAGTAATAAGGCCAGGAAATTACTCGTGGGTTTTTCTACTTTTGTTGAGTTTTCTCTCGGGATGATTATAATTGCAAGCAATTTTAAGCAAATTATGGATAATACCTTTTATCTAACATATTATCTAGGAGAGTGGATACCGCCAATTGGCATCACCTTAAGCATGGATATGTTATCCCTGTTTTTTTCTACCTTGATTTCTTTTTCACTGTTATTTTTAGTTATCTATTCTATTGGTTTTATTGGACATCATGAGGGTAAATATTATGTTTTGTTATTTCTAATCTGGGCAGCAATGCATGGTATTGTCTTGACCGGTGATATATTTAACCTGGATGTCTTTTTAGAGTTATTGTTGATAACATCAGCTCCTTTAGTAGCCTTTAAAAGGAATCGTAATGGTACAGAAGCAGCCATTAAATATATGTTTTATGGAACTATCGGGGGGCTATTTATCTTTATCGGGGTAGTCCTGGTTTATTATAACTTGGGCACCTTAAATTTTGCCGATATATCTCAGAACTTTAACACCCTGTCATTATTTGTGAGGAAGATAATTGCCTCATTCTTTTTGATAGGCATTTTTATTAAAATGGGTATTTTCCCGTTCCATTTCTGGTTATCAAAAGCACATAGTGCCTGTCCCAGTTCAATTAGTGCCCTGTTGTCAGGGGTAATAGTAAAAATTTATGTTTATGTTTTTATAAGATTATTTTGGAATGTTATCGGGTTTGATGTACTTGTAGAAACCGGCTTAGACCATATCATTTTAGTGGTTGCCTTGCTTTCAAG
The DNA here is from genome assembly GCA_964526845.1 of uncultured Halanaerobiales bacterium. Classification (GTDB taxonomy): domain Bacteria; phylum Bacillota; class Halanaerobiia; order Halanaerobiales; family M55B127; genus M55B127. The sequence continues at coordinate 12,042 of CAZGMM010000036.1, forward strand.
TATTATTGGTCATATCATGGCCCTATATGAAAATGATATAAAACGAACCCTAGCTTATTCTACTATTGCGAACCTGGGTATGATTATTGCGGTGTTAACCTTAAATACCAAATTAGCCTTATTAGCCGGTCTTTTGCATGTTTTAGCCCATCTATTAATGAAGGTTTCCTTATTTACCGCTACCGGCTATATACTGCAGTTCACACCCGGCCATAAAAGAGAGGACCTTAAAGGTGTTGCTTATAAGAATATGTTAGTTTTTGTTGGTTTTATAATAGTAGCTGGAGGAATGATCGGGCTGCCGCCGATGATAGGTTTTGCCAGCAAATGGTATATATTAAAAGCATTTATAACTGATGGTCTTAGTTTAGCAGCCGTTATTATAATAATTGGCAGCATTTTTGCATTTGTTTACTATATAAAATATATTATTACCGGTTTTAAAAAGATGACTTTAGGACCACCTGATAAGTTCCGACTTATTTTAACAGTATTTTATCGGGAAAGAGTTGTTACTGATATCGCTTTATTTTTCGCAATTGCAGTATTAGTTTCTGGTATATTCTTCAAAGTTGTTTTCGGTCCGATCGAAGGGGCGGTGGAAGTAATTCAAAATCCTTCCTTTTATATTGACTATATACTAAGTGGTTAATTAATCTTTACACCTAGGGGGTTAAAAAGTTGGACGTATTTATCCTATTATTAATTATTATTCCTTTAATTACGGCCTTTTTAATCCCATTGATTGATGTATTTAACAAAGAAATCAGAAAGTTTCTGGTATTGCTGGCTGCTTTTTTAGAGGTTTCAATATTTTTAATATTTACTATTGATAATTTTGAGAAGATCATGGATGGTAATCTTTTAGTAAATTATAATCTAGGTGGCTGGCTGCCCCCATTAGGCATAACTATTACTATGGATATGTTAGCATTTTATTTTTCAGCTTTAATTTCATTTTCAGTTATGTTTGCAATAATATATTCCATAGGATATATAGGCCATCACGAAGGGAAATACTATGTATTAATATTTATATTATGGTCGTCTATGCAGGGGATAGTTTTAACTGGTGATATGTTCAATTTTTATGTATTTATTGAACTTATCTTAGTTAGTTCTTCAGCTTTAATAGCTTTTAATCATAACAGGAGAGCCACGGAAGCTGCCATCAAGTATATGATTTACGGTATTATCGGTGGATTATTTATATTTGTGGGAGTTTTACTCTTATATTTAAATTTAGGGACTTTAAATTTTGCGGATATTCATAATAAATTAGCTGAAGCTTCATATCAAACCAAGAGTTTTATTGCCGTATTTTTCTTAATAGGATTTTCAATTAAGTTAGGGATATTTCCGTTTCACTTTTGGGTTGCCGAAGCTCAAAGTGCAGCTCCCAGTCCGATTAGTGCCCTATTGTCAGGTATTGTGGAAAAGATATATATTTATGCTTTTATAAGGATGTTTTGGTTTGTTTTCGGCTTTAATATATTACAACAGATGGGTATCAATAATTTAATAATCTATCTAGCCTTATTTACAAGTATTATCGGCCATTTATTGGCTTTATATGTTAATAATTTAAAAAAGACGCTCGCCTACTCTACAATTGGGCATTTAGGAATTATAATAGCTGTTTTAACTTTGAATACTAAATTAGCGTTATTAGCCGGGCTTTTACATGTTTTAGGCCATCTTTTAATGAAGATTTCCCTGTTTACAGCTACCGGCTATATACTACAATTTACACCAGGTAGTAAAAGAGAGGATCTCAAAGGTGTTGCTTATAAGAACATGTTAATATATATTGGCTTTACAATTGTAGCGGGTGGAATGATCGGGTTACCGCCGATGATAGGTTTTGCCAGCAAATGGTATATGTTAAAAGCCTTTTTAAGTGAGGGTTTCCATTTGGGAGCTATTATTTTAATAATAGGCAGTATTTTTGCCTTTGTTTATTATATTAAATATATCATTAGTGGTTTTAAAAGGATGAGTTTAGGACCACCTGAAAAGTTCCGTTTAATTTTAACTGTGTTTTACAGGGAAAGAGTTGTAACAGATGTGGCATTATTTTTTATAATCGCGGTCTTAGTTTCAGGTATATTCTTTA
>CAZGMM010000036.1:14257-21941 GCA_964526845.1 uncultured Halanaerobiales bacterium
TTCTTTATATATTCAATCTATATTTGGAGCTTAGTTTGATTATTTAAAGTTTTGATAATTGAAAGATTAGGTAAGTGATAAATGTGAAAAACATACTAATTACAATAATTATAATCCCTATATTGACTGCATTTTTGATCCCTCTTATTGATAAATGGGGGAAAGAAAAAAGGAAAATATTGGTTGTAAGCTCAAATATAATCGAAATATTTTTATTTGCTCGTTTTATTTGGATAAATATCGAGACGATAAAAGAGGGAATGTTTTATCTTGAATATAATTTAGGAGGCTGGTTGCCGCCTTTAGGTATTTTAATTAAGGTTGATATGCTCTCCTTATACTTTTTAGTTTTAACTAACCTCTTAATGTTTTTATTAATCTTTTATTCGATTGGTTATATAGGCCATCACGAAGGGAAGTATTATGTTTTATTATTTATCATCTGGGGAGCAATGCAGGGGATATTAGTTACTGGTGATATATTCAACTTTTATGTTATGCTTGAACTTGTCTTAATTACTTCAGCCCCGCTTATTGCTTTTAAAAGGAATAGGGAAGGTACAAAAGCAGCCATAAAATATATGTTTTATGGCATAATCGGAGGGCTATTTATATTCTTAGCTATTATTTTAATTTATTATAATTTAGGTACATTAAGTTATAATGAGATATCGGCTAGTTTTAAGAAGATGCCAATTTATTTTCAAAATATGATAGCAGTCTTATTTTTAATCGGAATTTTTATCAAGATAGGTATATTTCCCTTACACTTTTGGGTTGCTAAAATACAGAGCGCCAGCCCCAGTCCAATTAGTGCCCTGGTTTCGGGGGTATTAATAAATATCTATATATATGATTATATAAGGATCTTTTGGGATGTGTTTGGTTTTGAGGTTTTAAGTAATATGAAGTTAGACTATCCCATTATCTTTATTTCGCTTTTATCAAGTTTAATTGGACATGTATTAGCGTTAAATGAGACTGATATTAAAAAAATGTTGGCATATTCTACTATTGGACATCTGGGAATAATAATAGCTACTCTGACTCTTAATACCAGAATATCTTTAATAGCTGGTTTAATATATGTGATGAGTCATTCTTTAATGAAAATTTCACTTTTTACTACAAGTGGATATTTGATTCGGTATACTCCCACTAATCATTTGGAAGATTTTAAAGGTGTGGCTTATAGAAATAAAGGTGTTTTTATTGGTTTTATTGTAGCAGCAGCCGGTATGGTAGGTTTTCCACCGATGATAGGTTTTGTTGGTAGGTGGTATACTATTAAAGCGTTTTTTAATTCCGGCTATATTTTACCACCTTTGATTATAATATTAGGTAGTTTATTTGCAGTTGTGTATTATCTCCGTTTTATAATCAAAGGTTTCAGAAAGATTCATTTAGAAGAATTGGGAGAGTTTAGATTAATACTTTCAGTTTTGTATAGGGAAAGGTTAGTTGTTGATATATCATTAATATTCGTAACAATTTCAATAATTTCCGGCCTATTTTCTGTCTTTTTATATAATCCGATTAATAATATAGTTGATATTATATTGCTAAATATATAATTTTGGGAGGTTATTAACTTGCTTGATCTTTTTATAGAACATTTTGATTTTACAAAATTAAACCTTCTATTTATGAGCACCGGTATAATAATAACAGCAGTTGCATTGATTTCTTCACATGATTATACCTATGAACATAGAGATTGGTTTTATATAAGTATCTTTATTTATACCATTAGTTTCTGCATGCTGATCTTAACCAACAACTGGATAATATTTATGATAGGATGGGAATTAGTGACAATAACTACCTTTGCTATGTTACTTTGGGGTGGTAATAAAATAGCCCGGATATATCTAATAATTCAGTTTATCGGTAGTAACTTTTTATTATATATTGTACTTTTGATTATGAACGCAGGTTACAGCACTATTGGCCCCATTGATAACTTCAATCTTCAGTTACTTTTAATTGTTGGGGTGGGAGTAAAAAGTGCTATAATCGGTCTTCACTTCTGGTTACCGATTGTTCACTCCCGGGCTCCTTCACCGGTTAGTGCTATCCTCTCAGGTTGGGTGGTAAAACTGGGCTTCATCCTCCTTTTAAAAACAGTGGTAACAGGAAATCTTGCCTTATTTTACATTGGTATAGCAATGGTAATCTATGCGGGCATCCAGGCTATTTTAGCGACTGATTATAAAGTGATGTTAGCTTTTAGTACTATCAGTCAATTAGGCTTTATTGCGATTGGTATCGGTAGTGGTAATACTTATGCCTATTGGGGGAGTGTTTTACACATCCTGGCCCATGGCTTTGCTAAAACAGCCCTCTTTTTAGGGAGCGGCTACTGGATAAAAAAGATCAAAAGCCGGACGATCTATGATTTCACCAATGCCTGGCAGAAAGATAAAATCAATTCGGTATTAACGATTTTCGGTTTGGCAGTCCTGGCGGGAGTTCCTTTACTGGCCGGATACAATAGTAAGACATTAATAAAATATGCTGCTGGCAAAAGTATATTTCTTAAATATTTATTCCATTTATTAAGCATTATCACCTATATCTATGTATTTAGATTTTTAAGATGGAGTATCTTCAATTTTGATGAAAAGGAAGAAATTAATAAGGAGAATATATATAACGAAGGCAAGACTATTTTTTCAATAACATTACCGATAGTATTAATATTAGTGATTGGATTTTTAAGTAATTCAATTATTGAGATTGATTATACAGATTATCATTTATTTGATGGATTGATTAAAAACATAGTCTATATATTAATTTCGTTAGGCTTGTTAAAAATGACAAATTGGGTATATGTAAAGGAAAAACCGGTTCCTTCGATGGACCTGCTCTTAATAAAGTTAAAAAATTGGTACCATAGTTTTATGGGGCAAGAAAAAGTAGAAACTTTAGAAGTGGACATGGAAAATCAAATATATAATACTTTGATTCATATTTCCGAATTTGTCGATAAATTTTTACCAAAAAAGATACAAAGCCAATTACTATTAATCCCGATTGTAGTATTACTTTTATTACTTTTCGTTTAAAAGATAAATAATGGATAATCAATCATCTTGACATTAAATAACAATTAACTTATAATAATTAATAATTGAAAATACCTATATTAACTGTAACAAGAGGTATTGATAATGAAATCTTTAACAGAAGGAGTATTTTCTTATGGCTGAAGAAGTATTGTTAACAGAAAAAGGTTATCAAAAATTAGAACAAGAACTAGAAAGATTAACCACAGAAAAAAGAAGAGAAGTTGCAAAAAGAATCAAAGTTGCCCGTGAATTCGGAGATATTAGTGAAAACTCTGAATACGATGATGCCAAGAATGAACAGGCTTTTGTCGAGGGCAGAATTAAAGAAATAAAACAATTAATTGATAATGCCAAGGTAATCAAAGAAGATGAAGTAAGTGATGATAAGGTTAACTTGGGTACCACAGTTAGACTTCACAATTTAGATGAAGATAGTTATGTAACCTATAAATTGGTAGGAACTGCAGAAGCAGATCCACTCGATCACAAAATTTCAAATGAATCTCCTATTGGAAAAGCCATATTAGGTAAAACTGTCGGCTCAAAAGTAAAAGTCAAGGTGCCTAAAGGTATAATTAGTTATGAAATAATATCTATTAAAAAATCCAGTGAATAAGGAAGAGGGATAGAATGTCTGAAGAATTCGAAAAAGATTTAAATAAGCTAATGCGTCAAAAAATAGAAAAGATGGAAGATTTTAGAGAACGCGGAATTAAAAACTTTGATGAAAAATATGAAGTAGATACTTATGCGGAAGAAATTAAGGAAAACTTCGCAGAATTTGAAGGAGAGACCGTGCAAATGGCCGGCCGTTTAATGGCCTTAAGGACCCATGGAAAAGCAAGTTTTGCTGATATCCAGGATATGTCCGGCAAGATGCAGCTATATGTAAAAGTAGACCTAGTAGGTGAAGATAGATATGAATTATTTACCGAATTAGATATTGGAGATATTATTGGGTTTACTGGTGAAGTATTTAAAACTAATAGAGGTCAGATCTCCGTAAAGGTAAAAAGTTTTAATTTATTAACCAAATCTATTAGACCGCTACCTGAAAAATTCCATGGTTTAAAAGATAAAGAAATGAGATACCGCCAGAGATATTTAGATCTAATTATGAATCCAGAAGTTAAAGATACTTTTGAGATTAGAAGCAAGATAATTAGAGCTTTTAGAGATATATTAGAAGACAAAGATTTTTTAGAAGTAGAGACTCCTATGATGCATCCCATTCCAGGGGGAGCAAATGCAAAACCCTTTGTAACCCATCATAATGCATTAGATATGGAATTATATTTAAGAATAGCTCCTGAACTTTATTTAAAGAGACTAATAGTGGGCGGTTTTGATAGAGTTTATGAAATCAATAGGAATTTCAGAAATGAAGGCATGTCCTATAAACATAATCCTGAGTTTACAACTTTAGAACTATATCAAGCTCAGGCAGACTACCATGATATGATGGATATTACCGAAGAACTAGTAGTTGAGTCTGCTAAGCAAACTCTTGAAACAACTGAAATTACTTATCAAAAACAGGACATTGATTTAAGTGTTCCCTGGCAGAGAGTTACAATGAAAGATCTGGTTAAGAAAAGAACCGGTTTTGATTATGATCAGTTGGCCGATGAAGAAGCAGCTTACAAAAAAGCAGAAGAGCTCGGTGTAAAGATAGAGGAAAAAGGTCTATCAAAAGGGGAAGTATTATATGAAGTATTTGAAACCCGGGTTGAGGAAGATTTAATCCAACCAACCTTTGTGATGGATTACCCGATTGAGGTTTCACCTTTAGCCAAAAAGAAAGAAGATAATCCTAATTTTACTTATAGATTTGAAGCATTTATCAACGGTTGGGAAATTGCTAATGCCTTTAGTGAGTTAAACAATCCCTTTGAACAGGAAAAGAGATTTGAACATCAGATGGAACAAAGAGAAGCCGGTGATGAAGAAGCTCAGATGATGGATAGAGACTTTATTAGGGCTTTAGAATATGGCATGCCGCCAACTGGAGGACTTGGGATTGGCTTAGATAGATTAATTATGCTGATGACCGATTCAAAATCAATAAGAGACGTAATATTATTCCCAACCATGAGACCCGAACAACATTAAATAATATATATATATATAAAAGCCAGAGTTGTTTTCAACTCTGGCTTATTTAATACCCGCTTATTCAATATATAATATTTTTTGTTTCAGAACAGCGATTACAACATAACAGACTATGAGGGAAGGCACAAGATAACTTCCATTATAAATTATGGAATAGATCCAGACATTTGCCCCTTCTGGTGCATACTGAGAAAAGAAGATTACTCCCGAAAGTACGTGGGTTACAAACCTTAAAAATCCACCTAATAATAAAGCCAATATAATATAAATATTAATTTTTTTGTCTTTAAATTTTTTAACCTGTTCTTTAAAGATGCCAGCAGCTCCTAACAACATATAAGGTAAAGGATAATCTAAAATTAACTGGGCGGGATGGATAATATAAGGATTAAAGGCAAGCTGTAATAATCCATAAACAAAACCTGCTAATAAGCCTTCCTTTAAACCCCATCTTAATGCTATAATTAAGATAGGTAACATTTCTAGACTAACTGTACCACCCTGTGGCATCTTCCACAAGGGAAGAAAGTTAAAAATAACGGCGAGTGCAACAGCAACAGCGATTTCTGTAATTGCTCTTAGACTTATTTTCATAAAAAAACCCTCCTAATTTTAATTGGAGGAACAATACTGAGTAAATATTCCCTTCGCCTGCATTACCAGGATCAGGTATTGTGGGTCGATGTAATTTACATCCTCTCAGCAAATTGCTCCCCAGTTTACACTATTAACACTTCTATATATTAGTGATAATACCTTCTAAGTGAAGAAAATAATTAATCATATATTATTGTTTATACATAAAATGAGGTGAATTCAATGAAAATTTTGGTAGCCCCCGATTCTTTTAAGGGGTCACTTACCGCTTTGGAAGTGGCAGAAGCGATTGAAAAGGGCATCAAAAATTATAAAAGTAATATCAAAGTAGATTTGCTTCCCCTAGCTGATGGTGGGGAAGGTACAGTTCAATCCCTAGTAGATGCAACCCAGGGAGAGATTATTAAAGAAAAGGTGACTGGTCCTCTGGGGAAAAAAGTAAAAGCACATTACGGTATTTTAGGTGATGGTAAAACAGCTGCTATTGAAATGGCGGCCGCTTCCGGCTTACCTCTGGTACCGGAAGAAAAAAGAGATCCCTCTAAAACCACTACCTATGGAACAGGTGAGTTAATTAAATCTGCCTTAGAACATGGGGTTGAAGAGATTATTATTGGACTGGGAGGTAGTGCAACCACTGATGCCGGAGTAGGTATGGCCCAGGCTTTAGGAGTAAGTTTTTTAGATGAAAAAGGTAAAGAAGTAGGTTTTGGTGGTAGGTATTTAGATAAAATAAGTGAGATAAAGATGGATAATTTAGATAATAGAGTTAAAGATACTAAGATAAGAGTAGCCTGTGATGTAGATAATCCCCTTTTTGGTAAAGATGGGGCTGCCTATGTATATTCACCTCAAAAAGGTGCCGATCAAGAGATGGTAAAAGTATTAGATAAAAAGTTAAGAAAGTTTAATGAAAAGGTTAAAGAATGTCTAAATAAAGATGTAAATAAAATTGCAGGGGCCGGGGCTGCCGGTGGTTTAGGAGCAGGTTTGGTGGCTTTTCTAGACGCTGAATTAGAAACCGGGATAGATATTATCTTAGATACTGTTGAATTTGAAAAAAGATTAAAAAATGTAGATTTAGTGATTACGGGAGAAGGAAGGTTGGATGGACAGTCAATTTATGGTAAGACTCCCATCGGGGTAGCCAAAAGAGTTAAAAATCATAATATTCCGGTCATCGTAGTTGCAGGATCTTTAGGACCGGGTGCAAAAAAGGTTTTAGACAAGGGTATTGATGCATATTTTAGTATAATTGATAAGCCTGATAATTTAAAAGCAGTCATAAAAAGAAGCAGTGAGCTCTTAGAAAGTACTGCAGAACAAATTATAAGAATATTTTTATTGAATTATTAAAAAGACATATTAATCTACTTGCATTTAGACCTTTTTAATATTTATAATAATTATAGAGACCAAAAAACAAGGAGGTTATAAATATGTATAAAAGATTAGAAGTGAAAAGTTCAAGAAGGAATGATATGGTTGATATTACTAATAAGGTTTTGAATTTTATTAAAGAATCAAATATACAGGATGGAATTTTAATTATTAATGTCTTACATACCACTGCAGCCGTTACCATTAATGAGAATGCAGATCCTGATGTTAAAAAAGATATAATAAATGAATTTGCAAAGCTTGTTCCCAAACATGATAATTACAAACATATAGAAGGTAATGCTGATGCCCATATTAAAACAAGTATGATGGGAAATAACGAAACTATAATCATAAAAAACGGGCGCTTAAAGCTAGGTAGTTGGCAGGGAATATTCTTATGTGACTTCGATGGTCCAAGAACAAGAACAGTAATTTTAAAAATAATGGAAGATTAAGCGAATTTCCCCTTGACAGAGCGGGGGTTAATTGATAAGATATAAAATGTCGCTGAGGGA
>CAZGMM010000037.1:0-21920 GCA_964526845.1 uncultured Halanaerobiales bacterium
ATAAATCTATTTCTTCTTGTGAGGAACTTGCCCCCACAAAAGTTTGACAGAAACACAATTTCTAGTATTTTGACAATTTAGACAATTCTCTATATAATTAATAATAAGTAAATAACAGATCCGATTTGTATTTTCTAAGGATTGTTTATCTATGAAAATACGAACGATAGGGTTGTATAAGGAAACTTGGCAGCCTCCCATTGTGGAAAGGACTAAATATTTGTTTTTAACAAGTCCCTTTCCGGGGCTTTTTTCTTTTGTTATATAATTCTCAACCCATAATGAGAAGGGAGGTATTTACCATAAAAAGATATATTAAAATCATCCCTTTTATATTAATTTTTATGTTAATCTTTACCTACCCAATCCAACAAGAAGAGGTCTTGCGATTAGATAAATATGAAGATGAAAATATTAAAAAAGCATATCTAATTAAAGAGAATAATGAGCCCTACCAACTGTTACAAAAAGTTTCTATAAAAGGGTATAAAGATGAAATCGTCATGTTTATTCAGATAGATATGCAAAAAGAATCAATAAATAAATTAGAAATTATTTTTCAAAATGAGACTCCACATTATGGCGGTCACATAAGTGAAGAGTGGTTTTTAAGCCGATTTGAAGGCAAGGATACTAGTTTAACCCTAGAAATAGTTAAGATGTCAGCCAAGAAAGAAGAAGAAGTTGTCGCTGTAACGGGGGCGACAATTAGTAGTCGGGCTGTGGCAAGGGGAGTCAATAAGGTATTAAGTAACTATAGGGAAATAAAAAATAATATAAAGTAAAGTTTAAATAATGAATTTGTTTTAATCAAAAACAAGAGGAGGTTATTAAGAATGAAGAAATTGAGTTTTATTATCTTACTTGTATTTTTAATTACGGCTATGATCTTTGGTACCGTATTTTCTGCAGAGGATGGTGAGTTTGTCATTTCAAATTTAAAGGAAAAAGATATTACAATTAGTGTAGAAAAATTAAAAGAATTACCTGTAGTCGAAAAAGATGTTACATCCGTGGATTCCAGTGGTGATGAAGATGATTATACTGTAAAAGGCGCTTTATTTTCTGATCTTTTAGAATCCATAGATGCCTCTAAGAAAGATTTAAAAGCCATGCAGCTTATAGCTGGTGACGGTTATTCTATAGAAATACCAGAACCAGTTTTAAAAAACAGACAGATCATTTTAGCTTACGAAATTAATGGTGAACCCTTACCAGATAAGGTTAAACCGGTTAGAGTGATCATTCCAGAAGAGAGGGCAATGTACTGGATTAAAAACCTAACAAAGATCAATATAATTGAAATGGTCAAAACCGTTGATATAGATTCCTTAGTAGTTTTAGAAACTGCCGTAAATCAGGTGGAAAAGGTAGATTATACATATTACGAAAGTGAAGATAAAGCAGTTAAGGTGGCTAATTTGGCAGACCAAATAGGGCTTAATACTGATAAAAGAACTATTGCCTTCACAGCTGCTGATGGATATGAAAAAGATGAACAAGTTGATATTTTTAGAGAAGGATATATAAAAATAACCGGTGATCATGCACCCATGTTTTTATCCCCCGATATCCCTAAAGGTATGTATGTAAAAGATGTATTATATGTAGGATATGGGTCAACTTCTCTTGCTTCAATAGATTCAGCAATGAAGGCATTTGCCACAACTACCATTGATGGCACAAAAGGTGTTAATATAGCTAAAGTAATTAAAGAAGCCGGCCTAATTTCAGCTGATAAATATAAATTAACAGCAAGTGATGGTTATTCTGTTGAAGTTAGTGGCAAGGATATGGAAAACGGTATAGTCTATTTAGAAAATGGAGAAATGGTTAGATGTGCCTTCTCAGATTTATCTAAAAAATTCTGGATAAAGAATTTATATAAAATTGAACCAATTAAATAAGACAGAAGTCTAGATAGATCAAGAAATAATAAAAAATAAAAGATGTTACAACTAAAATTTATGTCATGCAAAATATGAGGTGAAAATAGTGTTAAAAAGACTTCTGGCTGGTTTTTCTGTTTACCATTTAATAATTATAGCGCTAATGGCGGGGCTTGGTGTTGCGACCAAGCCTATTATCGTCCCTTTAGCTCATATGATTACCGGCCCTTTATATATACCAGGCGGTGTAATTGCCGGCGGTTTTTACATGATGTGGTTAATACTTGGAGCCGGACTGGTTAAAAAAAGAGGGACTGCCACCTTAATCTCAACTGTTCAGGCTATTATGATGGTTTCACTTGGTATTTATGGTACCCATGGTTTAGTCAGTTTCTTTACCTATATTATACCTGGTTTGGCTGTTGATACTTTATTATTATTTTTTAGAGATCCCGCCAAACTTGCCCCCTGTTTTTTAGGTGGGATTGTTGCTAATTTAAGTGGTACTTTCTTAGTTAATATAGTATTTTTTAGGTTACCATTGATACCATTAATACTTGCCTTAAGCAGTGCATCTCTTTCCGGTGGTTTAGGGGGGATAATTGCATATAATATAATTAAGCAGTTCTCTAAATTTGATTTATTGGAAGCATGATGATTGATAAATTGACGGGGGTGTTTTTGTTTTGAAAAGATCAAATAGGGTACTTGTCTTTACACTTATTGTATTTATCTTTGTTTTAAGTACTACTGCCTACAGCCTGGATAAGAAGGCCGGTTTTATTCCCAATGCCTATATACAGGGGGATGTAAAGCAGGTAGTAAATCTTAAAGAACTGCAAGGAATCACTACCAGAGAAATAGAGTATAAGAATCATAAACTAGATGTCTATCCTTTAAAAGCCCTTTTAGATAAGGCTGAACCTATTAATGAAAAATATGAAATAGTTTTTTCTGCCCAAGATGGACTGCGGGCTAAAATTTCTTCTGACAAAATTGTAGAAAGTTATATAAACTTTTCCCCCCACTACGGTTGGGAAGCAATCAATTTAAACCATCCTATCAGCAGCAATATTAAGTTAATAGAAAGTATAACTGTAGTAGCCAAGGGAGAGCCTCATAATAATATATTTTCTATAATAACTCCCACTAAAAATTTATTAACTAAAACCCCCGGCCAGCTTTTAACAGGTTCTTATCTGAGGAAAGCAGTTTTTGAAGGGGAATCTACTCAGAAAATAGAGGGAGTAAATTATTCTGCTTCCATTTACTCCGAAAAGAAAGTTTTACAGCCGGAAGAAATAATAAATAAAAAGATTGATTCTAAAACAATATTATTTAATGAACAGGGTAAAACTTTAAGATACAAGGGAGGTTATCTAGAGCTAAACAAGAATTTTGTTAATTACATTAATCCTGACCAGAAGGAATCTTTAAAAAATTTGCAGGGAATAGTATTGGAGGCTCCTTTAAAGAGTAATAAAGATACCTTTTATGAGGCACTACATTATTTAGAAAATGATACTAGAGTATTAATTGTACTTTTAGATGGTTTTGGATATAATCAATTTAATTATTTAAAAGAAAATGACCAAATACCTTACTTATCAAAGATTGAAAATGTATCACAAGCTATAACATCCTATAAACCGGTGACCAATACCGGTTTGGCAGCTGTCTTAACAGGTAAAGGGCCCAGTGAAAACGGTATCTATAATCGGGAATTTAAGAATTTAAAAGTACCGGATATTTTTAAAAAAGCTTCTGGGTTGGGTTTAAAAAGCGTCTATATAGAAGGTAATATTAAGATATTAAACACTTCTATCGAACCTATTTTGAATCCGGATATAAATGAGAATAATACTACTGATGATGAAGTGTTTGAAGAAACGAAAAAACAGATAACAGGTGAGGCAGACTTAATATTTACACATTTACATGGTATAGATGATTATGGACACGACTTTGGACCATTTGGAGATAAAACAATTGAAGTAATTAAAAAGACCGATGATTATTTAAAACAGTTGGCAAAACATTGGGATGGAAAGATCATAATAACATCTGACCATGGTATGCATTCTACTAAAGAAGGTGGGGACCATGGTTCAGTCCTTTATCAGGATATGTTCGTACCCTATCTGATCACGGAAGGAGTCAATATTAATGAATAAAAAGATGATCATAATTGTGATTATCCTAATGGTAGTTACGGTAGGTATTACTGCCTTTTTAAATAGGGGTAGTATTGCAGAAAAGGAGAATAAACAAGCAGAAGCTTTAGTCACCTTTAAAGAAGCGGGTAATGAAATAGAAACAGTTAGTATGAGCTATGTGAAGAAACAGGGTGAGAAAACATTCAGTAAAGATTTAGATACCAGTGATTCAGGCCCGGTAGAACATACTTATACAGGTGTACCCCTCAAAAATGTAATCAAAGAAGTAGGTATCAACTTAGAAGATAAAAGCCAGGTAATTGTTAAGGCTGTAGATGGTTATACAGTTGCTTTAACTGCAAAAGAAGTTAGGGAAGCTGATAATGTTTATTTAGTATATCAAAGTGATGGCAATCTTCTTAAAAGCAAAAAAGAAGGAGGCACCGGCCCTTATAGATTGGTTATTAGAAATGATCAATTTGGACAAAGATGGTGCAAGTTTGTAACGGAGGTAAATGTGAAGTGAGCCAACCCATAAAAGCTAAAAATCTATCTTTCAGTTATTCAAAAGATGGTAAAAAGATAATTGATAATATAAATTTACAGGTAAATACAGGAGAAATATTAGCTGTAGTTGGTTTAAGCGGGAGTGGTAAAACGACCTTGTGTTACTGCCTCAGCGGTATAATACCTCATCTATATAATGGGGAATTATCGGGAGAAGTATATATAAATAATCAACTAATCAAAGAAATGAATATGCCCCAAATAGCGACTAAGGTAGGTGTTGTATTTCAAAATCCAGAAACCCAGATATTTTTTCCGATGGTGGAAAATGAACTAGCTTTTGGACCGGAAAATCTTTGTATTAAGAGAGAGCAAATTGGTCAACGGATAGAAGAGGCACTAACCTTACTGGATATGGAAGATAAGAGGTATGATAAAACCGAACATCTTTCCGGGGGACAAAAGCAGTTAATAGCTTTGGCTTCAGTTTTAACCTTGAAACCTGATATTTTAATCTTTGATGAAGTTATGGCCCAAATTGATCAAAAGGGAAAACAAGCTATTAAGGATATTATACTACAGTTAAAAAAAGAAGGTAAAACTGTAATTATGGTAGAGCATAATTTAGATAATATTGATATAGCAGACCGGAAACTTGTTTTAAAGAACGGGAGGTTAAAAAAGTTTGAAGGAAGTTTGCAGTAGTAACCCATTTATAGAAGTGAATAAGGTAACCTTTTCTTATAAAAAATCCGATATTATATTAAATAATATTACAACCTCCTTTGATAAAGGTGAATTTGCTGCCCTTATAGGTCCCAACGGGAGTGGTAAAACCACCTTTGGTAAATTAATGACAGGAATTCTGTCTGCAAATGAGGGGTCAGTTTTTGTAGAAGGACAAAATGTAGAAGAAATCTCCCTGGGAAATATCGGTAAAAAAATTGGGTACCTTTTTCAACAACCAGCCCGCCAGTTATTTAACCCTACTGTAAAAGAAGAAATTGGCTTTGCCCATTCCTTTATGGGAAAGCCAAAAGAAGTAGTAGAACAAAAGGTAAATAAAATTATAGAAGAATTTTCATTACAGGGTTTAGAAAATGCCTCCCCTTATAGAATCAGTAGGGGAGAACGACAGAGGGTTGCCCTAGCCTCAATTTTTATTAATGAACCTTCCTTTTTAATTCTTGACGAACCTACAACAGGTTTAGATATAGTAAGAAAAGAACAACTATCAAAGCTCTTAAAAAATCTTCAATCCCGGGGTATTGGGATTATTGTAATCAGCCATGATAAAGATTTTATTAATAAAAACGCAGCCAGAAAGATTGAACTTTACGGGGGTGAGTTGCATGAAACTTGATCCCCGCACAAAATTAGTCATGGTATTTTCACTATCAACATTAGCTGTTTTTGTAGTGGATATATTTTTATTATCAATTGTTTTAATAATATCTATCATAATATCTAACTTTTTTAAAGAAGACTGGGGATTTTTAAATAGGGCCCGTAAATTTATCGTGTTATTGGTGGGTATTGCTTTTTTACAAAGCATATTTTCACCTTCTGGTGAAATATTATTTGCCATAAAAGACTTTACTTTATTAACAACCGGTGGACTTGCTAAAGGAATTAGAGTTATCTTGAGAATGTTGGTTATTATTATTTCAGCTACAATAATGAAAGGAACAAGTCCGCGTGAAATAATCCAGGGTTTAATTCAGTGGAAAGTCCCTTATGAAATTGCTTTTATGGTATCCTTAGCGATCAGATTTATTCCTATCTTAGGACAGGAAGCAAAAGATGCCTTTACTGCTATTCAACTGAGGGGTATAGAGATTGATAAATTGTCATTGACAAAAAGGTTTAAGGTTTATTCATATATGTTTATGCCTATTTTATCCGGAGTGATCCATAGGGCAAGAGAACTTTCAACTTCTTTAGAGGCAAGAGCTTTTAGAGCTTATCCAGATAGAACAAGTTATGTAAAATTAAAGTTATCTAAAAATGATTTCCTAATAATGACTTTAAGTATTATTTTTACAATCTCCATGTTAGCTATCTATATATTAATGGGGTGAAACAAATGAAATTATTTTCGGTTTGCGGAATTAGTCTGACCGGTAAAACGACAACAATTGAAAATATTATTAAAGAGTTAAAAAAGAGGCGCTATTCTGTAGGATCAGTTAAAGAGATACATTATGAAGATTTTGCTATCGATAAGGAAGGCACTAATACATATCGGCATAGTCAGGCGGGGGCTGAACCTGTCACTGCCCGTGGTTACCAGGAAACAGATATACTTTATAAAGAGAGATTATCATTGGAGAAAATTCTTAGAAATTACTCTAAGAACTATGTAATCTTAGAAGGAGTAGAAAAGGGTAATTTTCCTAAAATTATTACGGCCAAAGAAAGCGAAGAAATCGATGAAAGGCTTGATGATATGGTATTTGCTATTTCTGGCAAGATAGCAGATGAAATAGATGAATATAAGGGAATCCCTGTGATTAATTGTATAGACGAAACTGAAAGGCTAGTAGATTTAATTGAAGAAAAAGTTTTTGAAAAATTACCTGATTTTCCGGCTGATTGCTGTTCAGCCTGTGGATTTAACTGTCGTGAATTAGGTAAAAAAATATTAAAAGGTGAGGCAAAAAGATCAGACTGTGTGATAACTGATACCAATACTAAGTTATATATTAATGGTAAAGAAATAGATATGGTCCCTTTTGTACAGCGCTTATTATATAATACTGTTCAGGGAGTAGTTAGTGAACTAGATGGTTATTATAAAGGGGCTGAAATAAAAATAGAAATTGGTAAAAAAAATAGATAATTGTTAGAAATTATCCAACTTATTTTTCATCGTTTTCTTTTAAAATAATATTTTTTTCTCAATAAACAGGATTTTTAACTTTAAAAGTTAATTTTATAATAAGGATAATAATATTAATAAAAATTTAAAAATGAAAACTTCTTTGAATAAAAAAATAATATGATTTTTATTTTAAAAATACCAAACTAAAAACAGCAATGAATATATTATATTACTAAATTCTCCGTTAGTTGGAGGTTAATAAAAATGAAAGATTATCTAAAAAGACAGTTTGATATATTTACTCAAAAAGAGAATGAACAATTAGAAAAATTAAATGTGATGATTGCTGGTGCCGGTGGCTTAGGTACTCACCAATCTCAACAACTCATCAGAATGGGAATAAATAAGATATATCTTTATGATAATGATGAAGTGGAATTAACTAATCTTAATAGGCAGATTTTTTATGGTAAAGATGATATAGGTAAAAATAAAGTTAATATCGCTAAAAAACACCTCGATAAATTTGATTTAGAAACTGAAATAGTTGCTGTAAGTGAAACCATAGATGATAATATTCAGATTCCAGATGATGTTCATTTAATTTTTGATGCACTTGATAATTTCAAAACTAGATTTATTTTAGAAGATTTAGCTATAGAAGCAAATATTCCTTTTATTCACGGCGGTATAGAAAGCTGGTACGGTCAAATAGCAGTTATAATCCCCGGCCAGACTGTCCGATTAAAGGATGTTTTCTCTGGTGCAGATAATGATAATAGAACTCCTTCCATAATATCACCGGCTGTATCTATCATTGCATCTATTCAGGTGTTAGAAGGACTTAAAGTATATTTAAATAAAGGAAATTATTTAAAAAATAAATTGTTGCTAGTGGATTTAAATTCTTGTACTGTTGAAAAAGTAAATATAAAAAGTAAAGAGGATAGATAAAGGCATCTAATTTGTTAAAAGATGTATTTAAAATTTTTAGTTTTGGATCTAGTAGAAAGGGGGTTATTAAACCTTGAATTTTTTTAATGATATTGCGAGTTGGATTGAACAAAACAAAAGAGATGATTATAACACGGATCCGAAAAAATGGAATAAATGGTGGATGCCTTTGGTGGCATTTGGTGCTTTTATCTGGTTTACAATTCGTGTAATACCAAAACCAAGCCGAATAAGATATCCCTGTCAAAGGGCTGCTGCTCCGCTTGCTATGGGATTTGTAGTATGGTTTATTGGCTTTTTCGGTATGACCTTTTCTATTAGAGGGATAATAAAAAAAGTTAAGGGACGAAATTATTTCTCAATAATATTATTATTGATAGTATTGATAGCTGCGACTGGTTTATATATTTCATCGAACAATTATGAACCCGCTGTAGCCAATAATAAAGATCCCCTGGGAGTGGGAAAAGGAATTAATCCCGGCCGGGTAGTATGGAATTATAATCCTGCTGCTACCAATTGGAATGGGGATAGTAATTATTGGTGGGACAGCCAGAATACTGATTATGAGGAAGTTAGTGATATGTTCAATTCCTCTATAGTTCAGTTAACTAATTCTAATAATATAGAGGAAAGCTGGCATCAGTTATTTACTCATTTTAACAGTGTGTATAGAAGTTCGGAGAGAGGCTATCAACAGGGAGAATTAATTGCGGTTAAGCTAAATTTAAATACCCATAGTAGTTACTCAGAAAAAAGTAATGAAATTAATATTTCTCCCCAAGTGGTTTTATCATTAGTTGAAAGCCTAGTCGATAAGGCTGGAGTTAAGGCGGCTAATATTATATTATATGATGCTTCACGTCCTTTAGGTGATTATCTGTATGATATGCTTTATGATAAATATCCAGCCGTTAAATTTGTTGATAATGATGGTGGCCAGGGTAGACAGAAAGTTGAGGCTGATCAAGATTCGGCAATTTATTACCAAGGTATAGATTATAATAAAGTTGATCACTTACCTAAATCAGTTACAAAAGCGGACTATCTGATAAATATAGCTAATCTTAAAAAACACAGTTTAGCTGGAGTTACTTTAACCGCCAAAAATCATTTTGGTACTATGTACAGTGGTAATTATAATAATTGGACTCCTATGCATCTCCATGACGGGGTTAGTGCGCGAAACAGAAAAGAAGATCTGGGTAATCCCTTAGTTAATTTAATTGGCCATAAAGAGATAGGGCAAAAGACATTATTATATATAATTGACGGTTTATATGGTGGCATGAATCAGCAGTCAGTTGAGCCCCATAGATGGGAGATGGAACCATTCAATGGTGGTTGGTCTTCCAGTTTATTTATCTCACAAGACCCGATTGCAATTGACTCGGTAGCCCTGGATTTTTTAAAGGCCGAGACGGATTTATTACCTTATTCAGATAACTACTTACATGAAGGAGCTCTGGCCAATGATCCTCCTTCTGGAGTTAAATATGATCCAGAAAGCGATGGGACTAAGCTAGATAGTTTGGGTGTGCATGAACACTGGAATAATGATAAAGAGAAACTGTATAGTAATAATATTAATCCTGAGAGCAAAGGAATTGAATTGATACAGATGAAATAAATAATATTTAACTTTTAAGCTCATAGGCTAAGAAAAAAGCCTATGAGCTTTTTTCATGGGAGAATTCCCCCCCTTGCAATATTTGACATATGTTCATAACTATTATATAATTTTCACAGCTAAATGAAGGAGGGGTAGCCGTGTCCAAAAACAGAAGAAATAGAGATCGAAAGAGAAGCTTTAAAAGAAACAGTAATCAAACCAATAAAATTATAAATATTGAAAAAGAAAACTGTATAGGTTGTGGTCAGTGTATATCAGCCTGTCCTTTTGATGCGATCGAAATGAATGAGGAAGGAGCAGCTTATGTTATTCCAAATAAGTGCAGGGGATGTAAACAATGTATTAGAATGTGTCCAGTACAGGCTATTTCAATATAGAGTTAAAAATTTTTAAATTTATAGAGAGAAATGAGATACTTATACTTTAATAAGTAAAAAAGCCCCTTAAATGGGGCTTTTAAATATATATATTAAAAGTCTTCAATAACCCTTATGACACTTTCAATTGATTTTACATTTTTTAAGCTTTTCAATTCTGCAAGGGAGTTATTCAGATTTTTTTCTTTGACTGGATGGGTGACTAAATCTAATGGTACAACAGGTGTTAGGCGATGCTTTTGCAGAACAGAGGCCAAACTAACCTTGTTTTTACCTAAAATACCGGTTACTTCAGACATTACACCGGGTTTATCATTAACTAATATCCTTAAGTAAAACAGGTTTTTTATTTCCTCGATATCAATAATCTTATGCTTTAAGGTTGATTTATCCGCATAAACATTAGTTCTATTATAATGGATGTCTTTGGCAGTTTGAATTATATCTGCCACCACAGCACTTCCGGTCGGCATTTGACCTGCCCCTTTTCCATAAGACATTATATCCCCTACAATTTCACCATGCAGATAAATTGCATTATATACACCATTTACTAAAGCAAGTGGGTGATTTTTTGAGATAAAGGCGGGGTGGACCCTAATATCAATGCCATCTTCCTGTTTTTTGCCGATGGCTAATAGTTTAATAACATAACCTAATTCATCAGCCACCTGAATATCAGTTAAAGTAATATCTTCGATTCCTTCTGAATAAACAGAGTTAATATTAACATATGTTTCAAAAGTAATAGAAGATAAAATGGCTATTTTATAGGCGGCATCAAGACCGCTAACATCAGAATAAGGGTCACTTTCCGCATAACCTAATTCTTGAGCTTTTTTTAAAACATCCTTATATTCTTTTTCTTCTTCCGTCATTTTAGTTAATATATAGTTGGTTGTGCCGTTTAATATTCCGTATATATTATGGATATTACTGGCAACAAGAGATTCTTTTAAGGGACGGATGATCGGTATACCGCCTGCTACACTACCTTCAAAACTAATCTGAACATCATTTTGACTGGCTGCTTTAAGAATTTCACTTCCGTGTTTGGCAATAATTAATTTATTGGCAGTAATGACACTTTTTTTATTATTCATAGCCTGCATAACATATTGATAAGCGGGTTCTTCTCCCCCTATTAATTCCACAACCAGATTAATATCGGGATTTTCTAAAATATCATCAGCATTATCTGTTAAAAGTTCATTATTAATTCTAACATTTCTTTTTTTACTGAGGTCATTAACAAGGATTTTTTCAATTTCTAATTCAGTGCCTACTTTTTGCTCAATACTTTCTCTATTTTCACTTATTATTTTATATACCCCGGAGCCAACCGTTCCTAAACCGAGGAGGCCAATTTTGATCATTTTTAATTCTCCCTTCTCAATACTTCTTTTCATATATTTTATACTTTTAGTAGGTATATGTCCAATAATAATTTTAATTAGATATGTTTATAGTTTCAGTATATTAAAAATGGGATTATTTTAATTTATAATATGCATAATCCCATTTATTATATAGAAAAATTGTATGATTATTGTGAAAATAGGGAAGTAAGTTTGGTATGCTTTTTGCATAAATATATAATGAAGATTTATGTCATTTGGCAAGTATAATTTGGTAAACGTTGTTATATTAACTAACTGGTTTATATTAGTGTTCTTGAGGGAGGAATATACATTGTAATGTTGAATAAGTATAATCAAATGATTAATAATTATACTTGACAATATTACTCATAATTAAAAAGGATAATAATTAATAAAAAGGTGGTGGTAAAAAATTTTCTGAAGTGAGTATTAAAAAGCAGGGGAGTAGATAAATTTTAATTCAGAAAATTCATAAATAGGAGGATATTAAATGAAGAAAAAAATTACAGCGATTTTATTGTTTTCAATCTTATCAGTAATGTTATTTACAGTAGGAACTTTAGCCCAGGATGTACAAAAGGGTGGGGAAATTATAATAACTGATCTTTCCTTTAAAGATGCAAAAACTCTTGATCCCCATGTAGCTTCTGCAGCAGGTTCGATGAGATACATTGAAAATATGTACAACACATTACTTAAGTATGAAAAGGGTTCTTATGGTAAGATTGCAAAAGATTTAGTTAAAGAATATAGTATCTCAGATGATGGCCAGGTTTATACTTTTACCCTACATGAAGGTATTAAATTTCATAATGGTGATCCTCTGACCTCAGAAGATGTTAAGTATTCAATTAATCGTATCATTGAAAGTGAAGTTAGGGCAGCCCACTTTGAAGCGATGGAAGAATTTCAAATAGTGGATGAACAGACCTTTAAAATTATCTTGAATAAACCGGTAGCTCCCTTTACCACTTTCTTAGCTTATCCCATGAATGCAATCGTGAACAAAACTGTAGTGGAAGCTAATGATGGTAACATAGATTCGGTTGATGCAGGTAGTGGTCCGTTTAAATTGGTAGAATGGAAAAAGGACCAACATTTAAAATTAGAAAAATTTGCTGATTACTTTAAAGAAGATTTACCATACTTAGATAAAGTGACTTTGAGACCAATACCAGATGAGACAGCCCGGACAACAGCTTTAAGAAATGAAGAAGTAGATATGATTTTACAGGTTTCTCCTAAAGAGAAAATGAAATTAGAAAATCAAGATGGTATTAACGTAGTTTCTAAGCCGGGAACTTACTGGGAATACTTAGGGTTAAATACCACCGCAGGTCCATTATCTAATAAGAAAGTAAGAAGAGCCATTGCATATACAGTCGATAGAGAGCAGTTAAATAAGATGGTTAAATTTGGAGAGGCAACTCCACTTACTGGTGGACCTATTCCTCCCGGACACTGGGCTTATCCCGATTTGGAAATGTATACCGAACCTAATTTAGATAAAGCTAAGCAATTATTAAGTGAAGCAGGTTATGAAGATGGCTTTGAAGCTGAACTTATAGCTTTACCCAATAAGAGTCAACTAGATGCAGCCCAGATTATCAAACAGCAATTAGCGGAAATAGGAATTAGTATTGAAGTTCGTTCACTTGAGTCCGGTGTTTACTTTGATAAACTTGGGTCAAAAGATTTTGACATGACTGTAATTGGCTGGGTAGGATTTGTAGATCCCGATGAGTTTCTATTTAACATATTCCATACCGGCGAAAAATGGAATCAACAGGGTTACTCTAATGAAAAAGTAGATGAACTATTAGAAGAAGGTAGAAGAACCATTAATAGAGAAGAGAGGAAAGAAATATATGAAGAAGCTGTCCGTTTAATTGCAGAAGATGCACCGATGGTCTTTTTATATGTCAATCCTCAAATTTCTGCCTTTGTCAATGAAGTTAAAAACTTTGATGTAAATCCAACTGTAACAACCATTTCATTAGAAACAACCTGGCTAGATAGATAATTAAGATGATTAATCAGAAATTGGCCGGTTCTTTATGGAACCGGCCAATATTATTATATAGCTAGAGGTGATAATTTTATATGTGGAAATATATATTAAAACGGATATTAATAGCGATACCAGTTTTATTTGGTATTTCAATAATAGCCTTCTTTTTGGTGAGAGTTGTTCCCGGTGATACAGTTACCGCTATGTTAGGAACTAACTATAATCCAGCCCAGGCTGAGATCTTAAGAGCTAAATATGGGTTAGACCAGCCCTTGGTAGTACAATATATTAAGTGGATTGGTAATGTTTTAAAGGGGGATTTTGGCCAATCATTTTTTACTAACCAACCCGTTTTTGAGTCTATTGTAGAAAGGCTGCCTGTAACCTTAGAATTAATGGGTATGAGTCTTTTTTATTCTCTATTTATAGCTATACCGTTAGGAACTATTGCTTCAGTTAAAAGAAATACATCAGTTGATTATGGAGCAAGTTTTTTAGGTCTTTTAGGGGTTTCAGTTCCAAACTTTTGGTTAGGTACTTTATTTATACTTTTATTCTCATTAAAATTAGGTTGGTTTCCTTCCGGTGGTTTTGTCAGCCTTTTTGAGGCTCCGATTCAAAATCTCCGTCACATGATAATGCCTTCCATAGCTTTAGGAGCTTCAGTGGGAGCTGTTGTAATGAGAATGACCCGCTCCTCCATGTTGGAAGTATTGGGACAGGAATATATGGAAATGGCCCGTGCTAAAGGGGTTAAAAAGAAAGCTTTAATTACCCAACATGCGCTTAAAAATGCCTTAATACCGGTCGTTACTGTAATCGGTATTCAAATGGGTTATTTATTAGGTGGCTCAGTAGTAATTGAAAAAATATTTTCATTACCCGGAGTTGGACAACTAGCACTGCAGGCCATAACAAACCGGGACTATGCTTTGATGCAGGGTACAGTTCTTTTTGTAGCAAGTGGTTTCGTTATTATTAATTTAATAGTTGATATTATCTATTCATTTTTAAATCCGAAAATTCGTTATTAATGAGGGGGATAAAATTTGAAAAATATATGGTATAGATTTTATAAAAACAAACTTGCCTTTACAGGTTTTGTAATACTTATGATATTTGTTATCCTGGCAGTTTTCGCTCCCCTAATTGCCCCTTATGATCCTTTTAAAATGAACCCTGATAAAATGTTGAAAGCGCCCAGTTTAAAACATTGGTTTGGCACAGATCAATTTGGCAGGGATATTTTAAGTAGGGTAATTTATGGTTCAAGGATATCTTTTAAAGTTGGTATTATATCTGTAGGTATTTCACTTTTAATCGGAACCACAATGGGCATCTTTGCAGGTTTTTACGGGGGAATAATCGACGGCATAATATCGAGGATAATGGACGTAATGTTTTCCTTTCCCCACATCTTATTAGCTCTTGTAATCATGGCCATTTTAGGAGCAAACCTAACTAATTTAATGATTGCAATTGGAATTGTATATATTCCGATTTTTGGCCGGATCGCAAGGGGCTCGGTCATGTCCATTAAGGATAATCTATATATAGAAGCGGCCGATTCTATAGGGGTACATAACTTCATAATTATGTGGAGACATATATTACCAAATATATTAGCTCCCGTCATAGTGCAAACAACCCTTTCTTTTGGTTTTGCAATAAGGGCCGAAGCTGCCCTGAGTTTCCTAGGATTAGGGGTAGAACCCGATGTTCCTTCCTGGGGTATTATGTTAAATGAAGGTAAAGACTGGATGGAAATGGCCTGGTGGGTAGCCGTATATCCCGGAGTTGCTGCCACCCTGGCAATTTTAAGTTTTAATGTATTAGGAGACGGACTACGAGATGCTTTAGATCCAAAATTAAAGAATGAGTCGGAGTAGGGGGATGAGGACATGGATAATAAATTACTTGACGTTAAAAATCTAAAGATACACTTTAAAACCAGGGAAGGCCTGGTCAAGGCCGTTGATGGAATAGACTTTTCAGTAGAAAAAAATGAAATTGTCTCCATAGTAGGAGAATCCGGATGTGGTAAAAGTGTAACCGCCCGCTCTATTATGGGATTGATCGGTAGAAAGAAAAGTGAAATTGTTAAGGGAGAGATCTATTTTAAGGGAGAAAACCTGTTAGAGAAAGATGAAGAGAGCATGCGTAAGTTAAGGGGAAATAAAATTTCAATTATTTTTCAGGATCCCATGACTACCTTAAATCCCGTCTATAAAGTAGGCTCACAAATCGCGGAAGTTTCCTTAATTCATGAAGATATAGACGAAAAGAGCGCCTGGAAAAAAGCAATTGATATGTTAAAAAGAGTTGGCATACCATCTTCAGATAAAAGGGCAGCTCAGTATCCCCACCAATTTAGCGGTGGAATGAGACAGAGAGCAATAATCGGAATGGGATTAGCCTGTGAGCCCGATCTTTTAATTGCCGATGAGCCGACAACTGCCCTTGATGTAACAATTCAGGCCCAGATCCTAGATCTACTGCAGGATTTAAAAGACGAAACTAATGCGGCCATTATCCTAATCACCCATGACTTAGGAGTGGTGGCCGAGATAAGTGATAAGGTAGTAGTAATGTATGCCGGCATGGTTGCAGAAAGCGCTCCCGTTAGAAAGCTGTTTAACAATCCTTCTCACCCTTATACAAAAGGATTGCTGGATTCGATTCCAGTGCCCGGCAAGAAAGAAAGATTGACACCAATTGAAGGTCAACCACCCGATTTACATGATATTAAACCGGGCTGTAGGTTTGCCCATAGGTGTGATTTTGCTGAAGGTAAATGCTTTGAAGAAATACCACCTCTCCGTGCAATTGAAGACGACCATTATATTGCTTGCTGGCAGGAGGTGGATTTAAAGGATGAATAATACAGTCAATAAAGAAAAAGTTAAAAATAAAAGTGAAAAGATAGTTCAGATAAAGAATTTAAAGAAGTACTTTGAAATCGGGGGAGGTATATTTACAAGATCAAATGAAGTAGTAAAAGCCGTAGATGGTCTAAACTTTGATATATACCAAGGTGAAACTTTAGGTCTTGTCGGTGAATCGGGTTGTGGCAAATCAACAACGGGTCGCTTGTTGTTAAGGCTTTTAGAACCCACCGAAGGTAAGATCTTTTTTGAAGACTATGAACTAACCGCTTTAAGCGGAAAACCTTTAAAAGAAAAGCGCAAGGATATTCAAATTGTCTTTCAGGACCCTTATGCTTCCCTGAATCCCAGGATGTCTGTACAAAAAATTATATCTGAACCGCTTTGGACTCACAATTTATATAAAGGCAAGGAAAAAGAAAGAGTAAAGGAACTAATGGATGCAGTAAACCTGCCAATGAGTTATGCTGACCGTTATCCCCATGAATTTTCCGGTGGGCAGCGGCAGAGAATCGGTATTGCGCGGGCTTTGGCTGTAAATCCTAAATTTATTGTAGCCGATGAACCGGTTTCAGCCCTCGATGTATCAATTCAGGCTCAGATCATTAATTTAATGAATGATCTACAGTCAGAATTTGGATTAACCTATCTATTTATCGCCCACGACCTAAGTGTGGTAGAATATATAAGTGATAGGATAGGGGTTATGTACCTTGGTCAATTAGTTGAACTCACCGATAGTGATGAACTTTATAATAACCCGGTTCACCCCTATACTCAGGCTCTTCTTTCAGCTATACCGTTGCCCGACCCGGACCGAGAAGCAAACAAAAAACCGCTGGAAGGAGAAATACCGAGTCCGGTCAATCCACCCAGTGGCTGTAGATTCCATACCCGCTGTTGGTTGGCTGAAGAAAGATGTAGAAGAGAGGAACCTGAATTCAAGGAAATTAAAGACGGTCATTATGTGGCCTGTCATGTAATGGAAGAAAGATATAGTGACTGATAATAAAATACTGGGGAGGTCTATTATTGGAAACAAAAAAAATAAAAAATGAAATTAAAAAAATAGAAGATGACATAGTTAAATTAAGACATCGTTTTCATCAATATCCTGAGATTGGTTATGAGGAATATGATACAGCCCAATTAATCGCTAAGACCTTAAAAAAATTAGATTTAGAAGTTAATGATGATATTTATGCCACCGGTGTGACTGGTCTGCTTAAAGGGAAAGAAAACAATAAAACAATATTATTAAGGGCAGATATGGATGCTTTAGCTATCCAGGAGAAGACAGACCTGCCTTATGCCTCCCAAAAAGATGGAGTTATGCACGCTTGTGGCCATGATGTACATTCAGCTATTGTCTTAGGTGCGGCAGTGGTCTTAAAAGGATTAGAAGAACGATTATCTGGTAATGTAAAGTTCGTCTTTCAGCCGGCCGAAGAACAGGAAGGTGGGGCCCTAGGGATGATAGAAAATGGAGTAATGGAAAATCCTCCAGTTGATGCCGCCTTAGGGTTACATGTCTGGGGTTCAGCTAAAAAAGGAACAGTGGAAATCAAATATGATTCAATGATGGCCTCTCCCGATAGATTCTTTATCAAAATCATCGGAGAAGGCGGTCATGCAGCCAATCCCCACCAGTGTGTAGATCCCATTATTATAGCAACTGAGGTTGTGCAAGAATTTCAAAATATCATCAGCCGGAAGATTGAACCAACTGAACCGACTGTTTTATCGGTCTGTCATATAGAAGGCGGTAATACCCATAATGTAATACCGGATGAAGTAATTATTGAGGGTACAGTAAGGACCCTTACAGAAGATGTAAGAGACAGCATACCCTCCCTCATGGAAAAGATACTTACAAAAATTACTGAAATTTATGGAGCAGAATATGAATTAGATTATGATTACAGCTTTCCACCCCTGATAAATAATAAAGAGATGACTGACCTTGTTAGAAATTCTGCTGCTAAAGTAATGGGTGACGATAAAGTAATAGAAATAAAAAAACCGAATTTAGGTGGAGAAGATTTTTCATACTTTGCTAAAGAAGTACCTTCTTCATATTTTTATCTCGGTATTGCCCCTTCCAAAGAAAATGTAATAAAACATCATAATCCCCACTTTTATGTGGATGATGATGTGATTGCAGATGGGATAGCAATTTTGGTGCAAGCTGTTTTTGATTATTTTGATAATTGATATCTTGCAACATGTTAACCAATTTGATATTATGTCATTAGTAATAAATAGTGAGATTTGTAGGTGAAGAATATGAAAGTAGCAGTTATTGACGGATTAGGTGGAGGTTTAGGTGCTCAAATAGTTGAAAAGTTGAACAATAAATTAAGCAACAAAATTAATATTTTAGCCCTCGGCACGAATGCCGTGGCTACCTCCAAGATGCTAGAGCGGGGTGCAGACGAAGGTGCAACCGGTGAGAATGCTATAAAATTGAATGTTAATAAGATTGACCTTATTATCGGGCCCCTGGGACTTATTATACCTAACTCCATGAAAGGGGAAATAACTACCGTAATGGCCGAAGCCATAGCCGGTAGTGATGCTAAAAAGATAATTCTTGGAATGAGACAACCCCATGTAGATTTGGTTGGATTAAGTGAGAAGTCATTAAACGAACTTATTGATGATTCTATCAAAAAGACTGAAGAATTTTTAAAAGGAAAGTAAGATTAATTACAAAAAAATACTTTTAATGATCACGAAGGTCATAAACTGTCTAAGACAGACTGGGCCTTCGTTTTTTCTGTTTTCAAAGGGGGAATTAAATTGGATATTAAAAAGATTGTCTATACTGCTTTTTTCATTGCTTTAGGTATTGTTTTACCGATGGTACTTCACTTGGTGGGGGGACCTTCTTTAGGTAGAGTTCTCTTGCCCATGCATTTACCTGTCTTAATCGGGGGAGCCTTTCTAGGCCCCATGGCTGGACTAATAATTGGTATTATAACTCCCTTATTGAGTTCATTGTTTACAGGTATGCCGCCGGTAATACCGATACTGCCCATTATGATAGCTGAATTAGGTATATATGGGCTGGTTATGGGATATTTCTTCTTTAGAATCAAGATGAATGTATATCTTTCTTTAATTATTTCAATGCTTGCAGGTAGAATAATGGCTTCCCTTGTCGTATTAGCATTAGTTTATGGGTTTGGTTTTGCCCGTTTACCTGCTAATCCTATAATATATATCTACGGGACTATAACAGCCGGTTTTCCGGGTATTATTGGCCAACTTCTAATAGTACCCCTTGTACTGAGGTATATTAAAAGATTTAACGAACAAAAACCCACTTTAGAAACGGCCTACTAAAAATATAATAACAGTCAACAAGGAATTAGCCTATCTTCTATCTAATTAATAATACAAGAGATAAAAAATAGAAGACAGGAGGTATCTTAGGATGCCCGCTAATTTACCGCCTCAGTATTATGAAGCAGAAGAAGTATACAGAAATGCACAAACACCAGAAGAAAAGATCGCTGCCTTAAGAGAGATGCTCTCTATCATGCCCAAACACAAGGGGACAGAGAAGCTGCAGGCAGATTTAAAAAAGAGGATTTCCAAAGTAAAAGAAGAAAAGAAAAAGAAAAGTAAATCAAAGAGCACCTATAACCCCTATTTAATCGATAAAGAAGGGGCCGGTCAGGTAATTTTATTGGGTTCACCTAATGTTGGTAAATCTTCAATTTTAGATTCTTTGAGTAATGCCAAGGTAGAAGTTGCTGAATATCCCTTTACTACTTCTTTACCATTGGCCGGTATGGTTGAATATGAAGATATCCAAATTCAATTAATTGATACACCACCTTTGGTACCGGAAGATGTACCCGGCCCGATGATCAGTGCAATATTTCATGCCGATTATATAACAATTGTTATTGATGCTTCAGCTGATGATTGCTTGGATCAACTATCAGGGATCATTGAATTTTTAGAAGGTAAAAGAATAATTAGAGATGAAATACCGGAGAATGTAAAGGGCTACCATTTAGAAGATATTTTAGTATTGGCCACAAAAGTAGATCTTTCAGGTTCAAAGGATAATATTGAAATAATAAAAGAACTATATTCCGACCTGGATTTACTAACAATATCGAATAAAACAGGTCAAAACTTAGATAAACTGCCTAAAATTCTTTTTGATAAATTGAATGTGATCAGGGTTTATTCAAAAGCACCGGGGGAAGAACCTGATTATGATAGACCATATATCTTAGATAAAGGTGAAACAGTCCTTGATTTTGCTCAGCTTGTCCATAAGGATTTTGCAAAGAACTTACAAAAAGCCCGAATCTGGGGTTCGGCCAAATTTGATGGTCAGCATGTAGCCAAAGATCATGTTTTAAAAGACCAGGACGTGGTGGAACTCCATACTTAAAAGCAATAGGAAAGGAAGTTTAATAGTAATGGAAGAAAAACAACTAGCTATTAACGAACTTAATAATACAGATTATTCATTAGTAGTGGTTAAAAATAATAGAGTTGAATATAGAAGTAAAGAAGAAAGTGTTGGTTCTATAGTTAACCTCTTAGAAAACAGGCCTGAACTGCTTAAAAACGCGGTTGTAGCAGATAAAATAATCGGTAGGGCTGTTGCTATGGTATGTGACTTTGCCTCTGTAAACTACTGTTACGGGCAGATAGTTAGCAAAGGAGCGGTAGATGTTTTTGAAAACAACAATCTATCTTATAAAGCAGCCGAAGTAGTGGAAGCTATTAAAAATAGAGATAATACAGATTTATGTCCCATTGAAAAACTTACCTTAGAAATAAATGACAGTGCTAAAGGCATTGAAAAAATAAAGGAGTTTCTTAATAATTAAATTGAGTGGGTGAAGAAAATGGGAAGTTATATTAAGATCTATATTTTGGCATTTATTATTTTTATGGGAATTGACTTAGTTTGGTTGGGTATTCTAGCGAAGGATTTTTATAGGAGTCAGCTCGGTAACTTTTTAAAAGAGAGCTATAATATGCAAGCTGCCCTATTATTTTATTTAGTTTATATTGCAGGACTAATATTCTTTGTAGTGAGCAGAGCTATTGCTACTGGGAATTGGCAGTATGCTGTTTTTGCCGGTATGTTTTATGGTTTTGTTACCTATTCAACCTATGGGATTACTAATTATTCGACAATTAAGGATTGGCCAACATTATTAACCATTATTGATATTGGGTGGGGAACTGTTCTCTGTGGACTGACCTCATATTTAACTTATTTAATTGCCAGCAATTTTAGTTTTTTTCTTAATTAAAGTAAATA
>CAZGMM010000038.1:0-21677 GCA_964526845.1 uncultured Halanaerobiales bacterium
CTATCTTACAATATTTAGTAAAATTAGTCGAGTTTACTTATGGGCGGACAAATGTTTTGATTTTAATTTAACAAATAAAAAAATGTTCTCAATATTTAACCTTTCAATTTATTACGGAAAGATCTAATATGAGAACATTAATTAAAACTATATTAAAAATTATAATTTTTGAGGTTGGTCCTGCTCATCAATATGGTAAAATTCACTGTATTTGATATTTTTATCTTCACATAGTTCCTTTATATCTTCTATATCTTCTTTTTTGATCCGGCAGGCATAACCACAAGATTTACTTAATTTTGAAGGAACCGGTACCATTTTTACCTCTAAATCAGCCCTTTTACAGTAATTTTCAAATTTAAAAGCCATTGAAGATATTTTAAAAGTTATTAAATACCTTTCATTTTTATCCTCCATGATATTTATCACCTCGTCAATTACTTAATCACTGATTCTTTCATTATTTCTTCGACTTTGTCTACAGCTGATTTGGCATCTAGTGCATAGGCCTCAGCCCCTACATCTTCCCAGCTGAACTTTCTAAAAGCAGCTCCTCCTACCATTACTTTAATATCTCTTGTATCTTTATTATTTCTGATAGTTTGAATTAGATTACGGGCCTGGTTTAAATGTTCGTGTAAGGTTACCGAGATCATAATTAGGTCGGCCTGATAGTTTTTAATAGCATTTAAGACACTACGGCTGGGAATATTAATGCCTAAATAGAAAGTGTTCCAGCCTTTAATTTCTAATAGGTTATTGATCATCCTTAAACCAATTTGATGCTGTTCACCGCTGACACTTAATAATATGATATTTTTATCTTCTTTAACATTATTTCCTCTTTTAACATTACCGGCCCTGTCTTTAAGTTTATCTAATATTGTATAGATATTATTTGACATAAAGTGTTCCTGGAAAACATCAATACGGTTTGTTTCCCAAAGTATACCGATGTGAAATAAGACAGGTTGTAAAATTTCAAGGTATACATCTTCTAGTGACCAACCATCTTCCAAGGTATTAAAAATAATCTGTTCCGCTTCTTGGTTATTACCGGATAATAAAGTATTGAAGTAATTTTGAGCTAATTCATTTAATTCTAACCTACCTTCCAAATCTTTCTTTACTTTACTTAAATCAAACGTATTATTATCCTCCCTACCCAATAAAAAATCTATAGAAACGTTAAAGAAATCTGCCATCTCTATTAATGTCTCATGGTTAGGGAACCTCTGCCCCTGTTCATAACTGGCTATTGTGGTCTGAGCTACACCTAATTTATCGGCTAAATCCTGTTGTCTCATGTTCGCTTCTTTTCTTAAACTTCTTAGATTCTTGGAAAATTGAGACATCTTGTTCCCTCCTCTATTATTTGCTATTTATAATTATATCACATAACGTAATATTTTTCCAATCTATTTGTAGTATATTATCACCCAAAAATACAAATTGTGATACTTATTAAAAAATAAAAAAGTTATAGAGAATTCGGTTCTCTATAACCTTTTTCGAGAGTTAAATATTTAATTTTAAAAAATATTGTAAATTTGTCTTTATATAACATTATTTATCAAACTGATCAAAAGGTGGTTTAGCCGCTTTAGGGAGTGGACTTTCATACTTTTTCTCGCCTGTACTTGCGTTAAATTCATTTTTGGCTTTTTCGATAAGTTCCGGATCTTGGTAAAGATCATACAAGGAACCTGTTAAGGTTTTACTGGCGAAGATCATCGCCTTATAGCCAATTGAAGAACCACTGGCAGCAACCGCCTGCCAGGAATGAACCGCTGTTCCTATCGGCCAGGCAGCCGCTGTAAATTGAGCAAGGGGGATAATCCAGCTAACATCCCCTACATCGGTTGAACCGGACAGCACTTTCCCCTTATCATATGGTGCTATGACTTCATCATGCAGCGAACTATCAACTATTTCTTCCGGTGCCCCGGCCATTACCTTTTCTTTTTGTCCTTCATTAAAGCTTTTTTCTATGTCTTGGGCAAGTTCATATTCTTTTTTAGTAAAGTCAGGACCTTTTAGATCTTTCATATTGCTTAGAATTAGATCTCCCAGCTGTTCGTTGGGAAGTAGATCATAACAGGCTGCTAAGAACTTCCAATCAACCTCAGTTTCCGTCATCAGGGCAGCCCCTTTGGCAATCTTCTTTATTCTTGCAAAAATTTCATCAACTTCTTTTCTTTTTGGGGCCCTAATGTAATACCAGACAGAAGCATTATCGGGGACAATATTGGGACTGTCTCCCCCATTTGTGATCGTATAATGGATTCTTGCCTTTTCATTAACATGTTCTCTTAAATAATTTACACCCACATTCATCAATTCCACAGCATCTAAAGCACTTCTCCCCATCTCCGGTGAAGAAGCAGCATGAGCTGCAACGCCCTCAAAATTAAATTTGACTGAATTCATTGCCAGACTCGAGGAAGCCCAAGGAGTATTTACCTGCATGGGATGCCAGGTTAGACAGGCATCTAAATCGTCAAAAACCCCTTCCCTTGCCATAAAAACTTTACCTGTCAGAGTTTCTTCGGCCGGACAGCCGTAATAACGGATTGTTCCCTTTATTTCACCTCTATCAAGGGCCTCTTTTATTGCTAATACCGCTCCTAAGCCGGCCGTACCAAGCAGATTATGTCCACAACCATGCCCGGGTTCTCCTTTTTGAACCGGTTCCCGCTCGGCTTTAACCTTTTGCGACATACCTGCCAGGGCATCATATTCACCCAATACTCCTAACTTGGGAGTCCCCCGGCCATATTCAGCCACAAAAGCCGTCGGAATCTCTCCGATATTTTTTTCTATCTTAAATCCATTTTCTTTTAAAATATTACTTTGTAAATCAGCCGCCTTTTTTTCATTAAGACTCGTTTCAGGATTATCCCAAATCGTTTGGGCGGTATCTATTAATAGCTCTTTCTTATCTTCTATAAGCTGAATAAGATCATTTTTATTCATCTTCTAACCTCCATAATTATTTATGAAACTTCAATTTGCTTATTTTATGGCGCCCTTTTCAAATAATTTTTTAGATATATATACCGTACCAAACACGGAGACAATAATTACTGCATAGGCCGGTATCCCGGGTAAGAAGTTTAATACTCCCCTGTTTAAAAGAATAGTCATTATTATCGAAATTGTTAGAGCAATACCGCCAATTTTAGGTCTGTTTTTAGCAAAATTTGCAAAAATTGCCCCAAATAATGCAGGTAAAAGAAAATTCAACGAATCTTTAAAACCAGCTGGCAGTATTTCATATAAGGCTGAACCACCAAATACTCCGATCGTTAAAAATGAAATATTGATTATTATCGAAGTTGCTATACCGATAGTTGAAATAATGGAGCCTTCATCAGTACCGGACTGAACTCCCGCCGCTTCTTGTGCAACTGCAGAACAGGGCAGTCGCAGGTTAGATATATTACCGGAAATAAATGCTAAATATGTACCAGGAATTCCTAAAATAGGGAAATAAGAAACGGGTTCTACTACCCAAAAAGCACCGATCGCGCTCCATATAGAAATTGCCCCTCCCATGATTGCACCAATATTCGGTCTTAAATCATAGAAAAAGGTTAATACTATGATCGGAAAAAACGAAACAAAAACTCCTAATAATCCCAGACCCTTACCCCATTTGATAATATGTGGTAGGTAATCCTGTTCATAAATCTTTTCACTACTTTTCACTATATTCACTCCCCAAAATATTTTTTAAAATATAATAGCTGATAGCATACCACTAAACATTGATATAGCAAGTCCCCATTCTTTAAGCCAGCCAATTTCGTTTTTCTCGGCTAAGTGCATTACAACCAACATAACCACTGCCCCAGTTATAAGTGCGATAGTTGAACGGTCAAAGGAAAGAATATTATCTGAAGCCATGTAGGCAAAGGCACCTAACATTGCGGCTGAAGAAATAATAGGGATTAGTTTCTGACTACCACCCGCAACTTTATCTCTTAAATTTTCCAGTTTATCTGTAAATAAAGCTGAAAACAATATCCAGCCCGCTCCGCCCAAGACCATTGTCCAAACAGCATTCGCATAAGCGATTCCATTCATATCAGCAGAGCCTAACTTGACTCCAACTGCTTCTGTACCAAAACCGGCCGCCATTAATTCAAACATTACCGAACCAATAAAGGATAGCCTCATCCAGGAAATTGGGGCCCCGATCGTAACAAGTAAAGAGATCATCCCGGCCAATATTACGAGCGAAGGACCTATTGATGAAAAGGCGCTGCTTTTGATAGCGGTTTTTATCTGCTCATTTTTCAAACCCATCCTTTTACCATCTTTAATTGATTTTTTAACGAAAATTACAGCTTCTACCAGGACCAATACAACCGCACTTCCCGCTGCTATCCACATCGGAAACCCATTAGCAATTTCTAAATATTCCAAATAATATCCCCTCCATAAAAATATTTTTGTCAGAAAATAAAGAAAAATGCTTTTATTCATTCTTTTCTAAATTAATAATATCACATAAAAAGTCCAGTGTCTTTATCTCTTGAAAACAAAAAAAGCAGGCTTAAATAGCCTGCGGGTACAAAATATTTCTATATTATTCTATTTTAAGCTTATTTTTTTATCTGTAACAGCTTTAAGGACAAGTTCAAATTAAAGCGGTCTTCACTTTTTGAGAGGTCCACATCTAAAATTTCTTCTACCTTTTTCATCCTATACTTCATCGTATTGTAATGGATATATAATTTTTTAGCAGCTTCTTTCATGTTCCAATCATTTTGAATTAGGGCCTTTAAACTCTTAATTAGATTAATGTCATTCTTTTTCTCATAATCAATTAATTTTCCCAAATATGATTCGATGAATTTCTCAGCCTTTTCACTCTTATATAATGAATCTAATAATCTGTAAGCCCCTAATGAATCATATAAAAAAGTACTATTTCTAATCGAAATCATTCGGCCGATCTTGACAGCTTCCTGTGCTTCTTGATAACTTTTTTGAATCGCAAAGATATCTTCTTTATATTCTCCGAGCCCGATTGTAACGGTAAAATCTACATTCTGACTAACTTTATCCCTTATTTTATCGGCGATCTCTTTTATTTTAAAATTATATTCATCTTTAAGATCATTATTTTTGGTTAAAAATATTATCTTATCACTTAAATTAGTGAAAATAATATTATTGAAGTATCGGTTCATCACTTTCCTGGTAATCGAAAAGATCTTCTTTCTCACATCTTTTAGATTATCTTTGTTTTGGTCAATATCCATCTCGGTATAGTTCTTTTTGAAATCATCAATATCTACAATCATCACTGCTATATCATCATCAAAATCCCAGTTATATAACCGGCCCCGTTTTATTACCTCTTCTCTGGTATTAATATTTCCCGAAATTATATCCAGGATAAATTCATCTCTATATCTATTTTCAATTTCTTCGTTTGAGATTCTTTTTTGAATCTCCAATTTTAAAACAGTCGCGGCATGTTCGATCGCAATTTCATCATAATCATCAATATCTTCTTTAGTTGTAACAAAGATATACCCATATATCTTTTTATCTATTTTCAGGTAATGTCGTTGAAATGAATTCTTTAATTTATCTAAGGAATAATCTTTTATACCATCTTTATCAATAATATCTCCATAATGCAATTCTTCGAATAACTTATTATAAAATATTATTCCCTTATTAATTAACTGTTCTAGTTTTGAAACTATTTTCTTTTCATCACAATCTTCTAAAACAAGCTGGGTAAAGGTATCATGTATATTTTTAGAAAAAACTAATTTTTCATTTTGCTTATTTATAATAGAGGTTAATACAGGATTAATAATATTTTTAAAGGGATAGTATTCCGGTATTGATATTATGGGAAAATTTAACTGATCTGCCTTTTTTAAAACAGCCGGTGGTATTTCTTTTATGAATCTATTCATTTTGATCCCGAAAGCACTTGCCCCTAGTTCATCTAGCGAAATTATGATCTCCTTTAATTTTTCAGGATCATCACTGATCACATAACCGCTCGTTATTACAAATTCTCCCCCTTTGGTCCATTTATAACCGTCCGGGGCATCTAAAATTGTAACAGTTGAAACCTTTCTATCTAAACCATCTCTACCGGCAATCACTTCCAGATCTTCATATTCTGAAAATGATAGTATTTCTTCTAAGGTGATCTGCATTATACTTCCCCCATCCCATCTTAACAGATTAATATCGTTTGGTTTTAAGATTAACTACCAATATGACATTCTATTATTATTATAACATATAAATACTAACTGTACTTTTCTTTGATTAGTTCAGGTTGATAGGGAGCACTGCGGTTCGGACAATTTTCACGGGGGCAGACCTGACAGTTTTCAAAGTCCTTTTCTGTCGGATAAATCAAGCCGGAAACAGATTTTTTTGGTAACATCAAAGAACTATCAGTTAGCTTTACTCCAATTTCTTGTTCGGGGTTACCCAGCAGTTTAAATAACTTTTTTTGTTCACTGATAGACCAATCTATTAAAGACCCCGGGTTCATTACTGAGGAAGAACCCGGTAAGTACTTTTCATTAATTTCATCCTTTATATAGTCGCGGGCTTGTTCTAAGACCGCCTCCTGCAGCATGGATAACCAGTAATCTTCTAACATATCGCCCTCCTGCTGGCTGGCCCATTCCTCTAATTCTCGGCCACAGGTTACAATATAAATTAAAACTTTGTAGATATCTTCTAGATTAACCCTCATTATCTTACTCTCAAAACGCTGATCTTCCACCTCTACATAGTCTTCTCCCCTACTGTTAATAAATACTTCCCTGTACATGGCCTTTGGTTTACCTATTTCATTGGTTTTTTTGATATACTTTTTGACAGTATCGATATCATGGTAATCTTTACTTAGTTTAATCTTTTCTAGAAAACTTTCAAATCCAATCTTAAAAGGTATATCTTTTTTTATTATAGTATCCATTATCATCATCCTTTTTTAAAAACTCATGGAGTTAATGTATTCGGTTTGAAACTCTTCATTGACGGAAAGTTCAATATACTCTACTTTTTCTTTGATCTTAACGGCTCTCTTTTTAGCTTGCTTGTTCAGTAAGTAGATTTTAGCTCCAGTACCCGCCCCATTACCGATTTGGATTATCTTATCTTCCAAACACTGGGGGATCATTTTTATAAAACAGGCATTGCTGGGATTAATGTAATTACCAAAGCCGCCTGCTATAAAGACTCTATCAAGTTCATCTGCCTCTAATTCTGTTTTATTTAAAAGTATTTCAATACCGGCCGCTATTGCACCTTTAGCCAGCTGTACTTCCCTAATATCCTTTTGTGTAAGATAGATAGTTATTTCCGAATGATCTTTCTCAGTTATCTTGATCGCTCTCTGATCTTTATACTCATCTAAATATTCCTTTTGCCAGCCTTTTAACTCTTCTTTATCTTTTATTTTACCGGAAGATTCTATAAAACCGTGTTTAAAGAATTCAGCGATCATGTCAAGTAAGCCTGAACCACAGATACCGATCGGGTCATTGTCATTTATAGTAGAAAAAGTAAACTTATTATCTTCGATTTTAAAGTTCGAAATCGCCCCGGAAATACCGGCAGTCCCAAATGTAATATTAGCACCTTCAAAGGCCGGTCCAGCCGCCGCAGAGCAGGAATATATGCGTTCTCCCTTATTTAAAACTATCTCTCCATTGGTACCAATATCGATCAGCAAATTATTGCCTTTTATCTGATCAATATTTATGGTTAACATATCACCCGTTATATCGGCCCCGACATAACCCGAGATTGAAGGTAAAAACTGGATGATACCATGTTCATTGATTTCAATACCGACTTCGGTTGGCTTTAAATCAAGTTCATCCGTAAAGATAGGAACATAGGGGGATTTGGCAATAGATAGGGCATCAATTCCCAATAAAAGGTGTAACATGATCGTATTACCCACGATACTCATCTTATATATATCATCGGAAGTAATACCATTATTGGAAGCTAAGGTTTTAATCCCTTCATTGATGGCCTTGAGCACATGGGTCTGCATCACATCAATACCGTCTTCATTATTGAAGGTATAGTTTATGCGGGAAATGACATCTGCCCCGAACTTCTTTTGCGGGTTATAAAAGGAGTTAATATCCACTTCTTTACCCGTGTTTAAATCTAAAAGGTAGATCACTACTGTAGTGGTACCAACATCGACGGCCAATCCATAAAAATTTTCATTAATATTATCTTCACTAATATTAAGGATCTGGTCTCTCCATTTAAGAACGGTTAATTCATCTTTTTTATTCAAATTTGGTAACTTTTTTAAGTTCTCATAATTGATCTTATTTGTGGCTGTTTTTTCATAGATCTTTTTTAGATAGTCAGTTTGGTTTTTTAGGGTGGCTTTATCTAAACTTATCTTTTCTTTACTAAAATCCAGGTCAATATCCAGTTCAGTGATTACGCCCCCGGTCATTACAGTAATATCTTCTTTGGCTTCTAAGATAACCTCTAAGTCACTATCAACTTCATATTGACAGCTTAACCTAAAACCTTTATCAAGTTCTTTTTGATCTAAGTACTTGATTTCAGCTGAACTGGGTTCTTTGATATCTCCTTTTAATTGGACCTTGCATTTACCACAGATGCCTTCCCCACCACAGTAGGCATTGATATCATATCCGTTTTGTAAAAGAACTTTTAATAATATAGCCCCTTTTTCACATTCAATTGTTTGTTGTTCACCATTGCTTTTAACTACAATCTGGTATGACATAGCTATCCCCCTATCTGGTTTCAGTTCACATTAATCATATAATATCAGTTCGTATTTATTATTTCCAGTTTAATCACATTCCGCCTGCTCATTAATTTTATGAAGTAGGTGTAGACCGTAATATTAACCGCTTCCCCGATGATCTTGGGCAAAATAGTTACTTTAAAGGGAACCCCGAATAACATATCCAAGAAGATGGGTACAAGTATTACGGAAGAAATTATTTGGCCGGTTGCAATTGCAATAAATAATGAGAAATAGGAAATATTCTTGTTAAATACATAATAGATGATAACCCCTGGAATAAAGCCCGTTAAAAATGAGGTCAGGGTAAAATGGGGCATATATGCCCCTATGGGATTAATAAAGTAGCCTAATAGGTCTGAGATAGCCCCTATTATCCCCCCGGCCAATGGTCCCAACATAATTCCCCCAAAGATGATCGGTAGGGAACCAAATCCGATTCTAATCCCTTCTACCCCACCGATGGCAAACCTTAAGGAAAGCAGTCTTGTCAGAATAATACTAAGTGCGATTAAGAAGGAAGAATATACCAATTTTTTGATTGAGAAATTTTTCATAAATTAAAAAGCTCCTTTCTCTTTGAAGTGAAATGGCAGAACCAATCACCAAAGAAAAAGAAGCTTCTTTGGTGACAGCGGACGCGATGACCATACCGTTCGCTTTAAAGGAAAGCTTTCGTCCCCGGGCAACGTCCCATCCCGGGGCACTTTACGCACGGCATCTACTCTGCCACTCATTTATTTTTTATACTCTCTACTTTTTCCTATTTTAATATTTTTGTCTAGAATAATCCAGAAATTTTACCATTTTCATCAATGTCAATATCTTCAGCCGATGGTACTTTTGGTAAACCGGGCATCTTAAGAACTGGTCCGGTTGATGGTACGATAAAGCCAGCTCCGGCTGATAGGGTGACATTAGAAACAGAAACTCTAAAGTCGGTCGGCCTACCTTTTAGTTCCGGCTTATCTGAAATTGAATTCTGTGTTTTTGCCATACAGATCGGTAGTTCTCCATAACCCTGCTTTTCAAAGGTCTCGATCTGGCTGGCCGCATCATTACTGTAATCTACTCCATCAGCTCCATAGATTTCAGTAGCAATTTTTTCTATCTTTTCTTTGATGGAAAGGTCTTTACTATAGAGGAATTCAAAGTTGCTTTCTTCGTTTTCAAAAATATCAAGGATTTCATCAGCTAATTCAAGGCCGCCTTCGCCGCCTTTCGCCCAAACTTCAGATAGGGCGACTCTGACTCCCATCTCTTCACATTTCTTTCTCACTAATTCTAATTCTTCTTCTGTATCAGTTGGGAACCTATTGATTGCTACTACTAATGGTACATTGAACTTATTAATATTTTCAACATGTTTTTCTAAGTTCTCTATACCAGCTTCTAAAGCTTCCAGGTTCTCTTCGGTTAGGTTATCTTTAGGTACACCCCCGTGCATCTTAAGCGCCCTGATAGTAGCTACTAATACAGTGGCATCGGGATGTAAATCTGCATATCTTGACTTGATGTCAAAGAATTTCTCTGCCCCGAGATCTGCCCCAAAACCAGCTTCTGTCACTGCAATATCAGATAACTTCATCGCCATCTTAGTCGCCATCACACTGTTACAGCCGTGTGCAATGTTAGCAAAGGGTCCACCGTGAATAAAGGCCGGTGTATTTTCGAGAGTCTGAACTAAATTAGGCTTTAGAGCATCTTTAAGTAGGGCGGTCATTGCCCCTGCCACATTTAGATCATCACAGGTAATTGGTTCATCATCTTTACTATAACCAATTACAACATTCCCGATCTTATCTTTAAGTTCCATTAAGTCATTGGCCAGACATAAGATAGCCATTATTTCGGAAGCAACTGTGATGATAAAGCCGTCTTCACGCGGTTCACCATTACCGGTACCACCCAAGCCCAAGACGATATCTCTTAGGGCGCGATCATTCATGTCAACAACTCTCGGCCAGCTGACCTTTGTCTTATCAATATTTAGTTCATTGCCCTGTTTGATATGGTTATCGATGGCTGCTGAAAGTAGGTTATGAGCTATTCCTATCGCATGGATATCACCGGTGAAATGGAGGTTAATATCTTCCATCGGAATTACCTGAGAATAGCCGCCGCCGGCAGCCCCACCTTTTACACCCATGGTCGGTCCTAAAGATGGCTCACGGATTGCTATCATAGCATCTTTACCTTTTTGATTTAAAGCCTGTCCTAGACCAACAGTGGTAGTGGTCTTTCCTTCCCCGGCTGGTGTAGGGGTTATAGCGGTAACTAATACCAATTTACTGTCTTCATTGGACTGGAGTCTCTGATAAGTATCGAGTTTAATCTTGGCCTTATAATCACCGTAAAGTTCTAAGTTATCCTGTGTTAAACCGATTTTTTCTGCAATGTCAGTAATGGGCTGCATTTCAGCCGCCTGAGCAATTTCAATATCACTTCTCAAAACTATCACACTCCTTATAATTTTTATATCATTTATTCCTTAATATTTTCAATATATTGATCTAACTTTTCTTCCACCTCTTTATCAAGAGGAGGAGCTTCATATTCTGCTAAGATCTCTTTATACATCTTGTTAGCCCGTTCAGCTGTATCGGGCTGCTTCTTATTACTAAAGTACCTATCCTTCGCACTTAA
This sequence comes from uncultured Halanaerobiales bacterium, assembly GCA_964526845.1. Lineage (GTDB taxonomy): Bacteria > Bacillota > Halanaerobiia > Halanaerobiales > M55B127 > M55B127. The sequence continues at coordinate 11,456 of CAZGMM010000038.1, forward strand.
AATCGGTTCTCTTAAGTCCCGCATGTGATCATAGGTATGTTGTTCAGAGATAAAGTTGCCGCTGCTGCCGACATGCATGATAACCTCTTTGGCAAGTTCATCTTCATTAACCTTAATACCAGCCTCATAGTTATCTACAATACCGACGATTTCATCATCAATCAAGAACTTCTCAAAGGACATTGTCATATAGTTTTCTAATAGTCCGGCTGAGTGTAAGATGAAGTTAAAACCGCTTTTTACAGCCGACATAAAGTTCATCATCGATTCATAACCGGCCTGAGCATCTGGTTTTAATGAATCGGTTAAGGATCCTCCCCCACGGGAAGGTAGTCCATAGTATCTGGCAATCTGGGCTGTACCATTGAACATCTTGGCTGTTTCGGGATTACCGATGGCCAGGTTACCGGTTTTTAAATCTACTACACTTGAGGCTGAACCATAAATTACCGGTGCACCGGGATTAACCAGCTGTGATAATATTATGCCCGTTAATATTTCTGCATTCTGTTGAACTAATGCTCCAGCTATTGTGGTGGGAGCAGTAGTCCCTGTCATACTTAAGGATGCAACTACAATCGGTTGATTGTGTTTAGAGTGAACCATCAAGGCATCTGACATCCGGCTGTCAATCTGCAGCGGTGAGTTGGTGTTGATTAATGTTATCATGATGGGATGATCTTTAACAAAGTCCATTCCCCCAAAGAGGATTGAACCCATCTCAATACTTTCTTTAGCTTTTTTAGCGCCCATGGCAGAGCCCATCAGACACTTATCGGTATATTTAGCAGAAGCCTTTAACATTAGAACATGTCTTAACTCATCTTCTATATCGGTCGGTTCTACTAAAACACCCCCTACTACATCTATAAAATTACTGTTCCCCGCTAATTTTGTAAACTTAATATAGTCATCATAGACTGCTCTTCTTCTTTTGCCTTCATCAAAGTCCATTACAAATGGTGCGCCATAACCGGGGGCCAGTACGGTATTTTTACCTCCGATCTCGACATTATTTTCTTCATTTCTGGCATGTAAGATGAACTTCTTAGGTGCACTATTTAAGGCATCCTCGATCATCTTTTCATTAATGAAGACCTGTTTTTCATCTACCTTGGCACCATTTTCTTCTAATAGTTCGCGAGCATCTTCCGAGAGTATCTCGATTCCGTTCTGCTGTAATATTTCTACAGTGGCATTATGTATTTTATCTAACTGCCCGGCTGTAAAAATATTATTATTAACTAACTCTCTTGTAATCAATATACTTCCCTCCTCAATCCTGACTGACTAATATTCGTCCGGCATCTCACCTAACTGTTCCATGGTAAAGACCGGACCGTCTTTACACACATAATAATGACCGATATTACAGCGTCCACATTTACCAATACCACAGGACATTCTCATCTCTAAGGTTGTTATTATCTCAGAGGGTTCAATTCCAAGCTCCTTTAAGCGATTGGTTACGAACTTGATCATGATGGGGGGACCACAGGTGAAAAACCTCGTATTAGGTAAGTCCCACTCCAGTTCATCATCAATTAAAGTATGGGGATAACCTACACATTTACTCCATCCTTCACAGGGCTCATCGATAGTATACTTGATCCTGGTATTTTCAACGTCTTCCCACCAGTCATAGTCATAACAATAAAGGGTGTCTTCCGGAGAACGGAAGGCGGTTAAAAGCTGTATCTTTTCATATTTATCCCTATTTTCTTCATCCATTACATAATTGATTAAAGACCTTAGGGGAGCTAAACCGATACCACCTCCTATAAAGATGATATTTTTGCCGTCTGTTGATTCGACCGGAAAACCGTTACCAAATGGTCCCCGGATCCCTATTACATCACCCACCTTCATGTTGTGGAGGGCTTCTGTAACAAGACCAACTTCTTTCACTGAAAATTCAACATAGTCTTCTTCAGTTGGTGAAGATGCAAAACCAAAAGGGGCTTCTCCCACGCCAAATACTGTAACCATCATAAATTGGCCCGGTTTAAAGTCAAATTCTTCTTGTACATCTTCATCTAGAAATCGGTATCTAAATGTTTTAATATTCAAGTTGGTTTCTGTTTCTTGTTTGATCTCAATTATTTCTGCTTTATGAGGCAGCATATCAGTCTTTTCCACTTTCAGCCCCTCCTTTTTCAAGTAAATATTCTTCTGTCATCTTAAGTGCTTCTCTGATGTCTAAATTAACAGGACATCTATCAATACACCTACCACAGCCTACACAGGCTAAACCCTCATAATTTAAAGGATGATATGAGAATTTATGCATAATCCGGTTGCGATATCTTTTATCTTTACTATCGCGGGGATTGTGGCCGGAGGCGTGCACACTATAGGATGAGAACATACAGGAGTCCCAGCTTTTATACTTTTGCGACTCGCCACCCTCTCCTTCCCAGAAGAAATTGAAACAATAACAGGTCGGGCAGTAATATGTACAGACCCCACAACCTAAGCATTTCTCTGTCATCTCCTGCCAGATATCTGCTTCAAACATTTCTTTTTCCGGTAAAGGAATGGGAATATCAAGTTCAAAACTACTTTCTTTAAATTTGGCTCTTCTTTCTTCCAGTAGTTTATTTAATTTGTCTTGTTCTCCTTCTGGTAAACCATTGAATAGTTCTTCATACTGTGAGTCCTTGACCTTGATCCAAAAATTACCATCATCTTTGAAAAGGTAGATTGGCACATAGTCACTTTCGACCGGATCTAGGCCAAGCGTGTCACAGAAACAGCTGGACTGCCGTTCTGGACAGGATAGTCCCATTATAATGGTTTTATCAAGACGGTTTTTATAATTTTCATCAACATACATCTCATCTTCAATAAATACCTGATCTAAAACTTTAATTGCTTCAATATCACAGCTTCTAACTCCCAATAGGATCGTTTTCTTACCATCATCATAGGCAGTATGGCCTTCAAAGTCATTACCAAGATAACTGTTTTGGGGAAATACGATATTTTTGGGTGAACTATCCGGTTGCTGATCCCAGATGATATCCTCAAAAGTATCTACATAGCCGTACTCGATCAGTTCTTTTTTACCCTTTTCCCTTAAAATGGGGGCTGCAATATTGTACTCTTCTTTTAATTTATTAAATAACTCTTTAAAGCCATCTTTATTTACTTTTTTTACCATCATCCTCTTTCACCTCCTCATTCATCCATAAATCCCTTTTCTCTATCATTTACATCATATTCTGATAGAAGGGTTTTTTGCTCTGGGTCTAGACCTGCCTTGTAATCAAATATTTCATCGGCAGCTCTCACCATCTTAGCTGCCAGGGCCCTTACATCAATACCTTCTGGACAGGCCATCTCACAGGCCCCACAGTTTACACAGCGGCCCGCCATATGCATGGACCGCATTAGATGGTAGGTGAAGTTATCATTCAACTTAACACTTTCGCCCACCCAGTCCGGCTGGTTGCTTTCAGTAAAGCACTGTTCACAGTAGCAGACATAACAGGCTTCACGGCAGGCATAACAGCGCGTACATCTTTCAAATTCTTTTCTGAAGTATTCCATCCTTTCCGCAGGACTCATCTTCTCAATCTCATCTTCAATGTCCTCGATCTCGGCCTGTATTTCTTCTTCACTCATCTCTTCTCCGACAGTATAGTCAGCGATAACAGGATTCCTAATATCACATTCCCGACAGGCCGAATTATCTTCAATACCGGGACAGCCGTTAATTCCAATTATTTTTACATTTTCCCTTTTGATCATATCTTCGGATAAATAGGAAGCAATCGCTCGGCTGTCACAGGGTTTAGCTACAATTGCCACCTTTTGATCTTTATAGTTAAGAAGGTACTTAGCCAGGGACATGGAAGCCCGAGGAGAAAAGATCAATCTATCCACATCTTTTAACCTGGAAACAAAGATCGGGGTAACTTCATCGGAAAATAATCCTTTGCCAAATCCGATTATCTTTTCAACTTCCTCCTCTTTTAATAGTTTTTCTGCAATAGATCTAATTTCATCTGTTACTTTCTCAAAACTTTTCACTGACTAGCTCACCTTCTTCCCGTGTAAAACCCTGACCATCAAAACCCTGCCAGGGGCCAACTTTTTTAACTCTACTAACTGCTTTTTCTACCACCTGGGCAAACCTCTTACCTTCGGAGGCAGAACACCAGGTGAAGTTTAACCTTTCTTCTTCTACCCCTGCATACTGCAGCAGTTCATTTAACATAACGAACCTGCGTCTGGCATAAAGGTTACCATCTAGATAATGGCAGTCACCGGGGTGACAGCCCGAAACCAATATACCGTCAGCTCCCTCATTAAAGGCTTTGATTATTAAAAAGGGGTCCATTCTACCTGTACAGGGAACTCTCATCACCCTAATATTGGGAGGATACTGGATGCGGCTGCTGCCCGCCAAATCTGCGGCAGCATAACTACACCAGGTACATAAAAAGGTTGCTATTTTAGGTTCGAATTCTTCTGTTTTACTCATCTACATTACCTCCCTTTTTAGATATATTGGCTTTACGGTCTGAAAAGAGGGCTGACATTTCATCCAGTAGCTGCTGGTTGGTAAATCCTTCTAATTCTATCGCATGTGATCTACAAACTGCCGCACAGTTTCCACAGCCCTTACAGAGCACTGTATTAACTTCGGCCGCACCTTTTTCTTCATTAATTTCAATCGCTTTAAAGGCACAGACATCTTCACAGGCCCCACAGGCTGAACAGAGATTCTGGTTGACAGTGGAAACCATGGCTTCTGTTAAGAGATAATCTTTAGCCAAGACTGCAGCGGCCCGACTGGCGGCTGCCCGACTTTGGCCGATTGATTCCCCTAAGTTTTTAGGTCCATGTGCTAACCCGGTTAGAAATACGCCGTCGGTAGCAAAGTCAACCGGTCTTAACTTAACATGGGCTTCAAGGAAAAATTCATCTTCATTTAAGGGAACCTTTAAAGCCTTACTTAAGGTTTCATTACTATCACCAGGTGTCATTGCTTTCGCAAGGACTAATAGGTCGGTCTCCTCTGTCACTTCTTTACCGGTAACAGGTTCTTCATAACTTATAGTTAGTCTATTTTCATTTTCTTCAACTTGCGGCTTATCGGCTACTTCATATCTAATAAAGTCGACACCTAAACGTCTCGCCTCTCGGTATCTATCTTCATATAGTCCGTAAGTTCTCATCTCGCGGTAAAAGATCTTGATATCGATATCAGGAAATCTTTCTTTGATAAAGATTGCATTGTTGACAGCCTGAGTACAACAGACTCTTGAACAGTACTCCCGACCTTCTTCCCGGGAGCCAACACACTGGATCATTGCTAGGCTGTCTATTTTTTGTCCGATCTCATTATTCTGCATCATATCTTCTAAATCCAACTGGGAGATCACTTTCTCACTAGACTGGGCTAGATATTCATCAGTTTCCAATTCATTAGCCCCGGTCGCAACAATTACTACTCCGCCTTCTAATTCTTTTTGGTCTCCATTTTGATTGGATGAGATGTTGAACTTATAGTTGCCGACATAACCTTCAATTTCTTCAATATTATGGTCTTTATATACCGTAAGTAAGGGATGGTTATTTACCTTATCTTTTAAGTCATTTACAAAGTTGACGATCGGTTTGCCGTCCATTGTTAACATCAACTTATTGGCATTACCACCTAGCTGGCTGTCTTTTTCTATCAGATAGGTTTGAAAACCTAAGTCTGCTAGCTGTAAAGCTGATGTCATACCGGCGACTCCCCCACCGATAACAAAGGCGTTATCTATCTTTTCAATCTTTTCCCTGTTCAGGGAATGGGCTTTTCTGGCTTTTGCAGCGGCTCCTTTGATCAGGTCATAGGCCTTTTCAGTCGCCTTGGCTTCATCTTCCCGGTGGACCCAGGAATCCTGGTCCCGAATATTGGTCATGATCATCAGGTAGGGGTTCAAGCCCGCCCTGGCTACCGCCTTTTTAAAGAGTGGTTCATGGGTTCGGGGTGTACAGGAGGCAACTACGATCCTGTTTAGACCTTTTTCTTCAATTCTTTGTCCAATAAGATCCTGGCCATCGGAAGAACATAGATATTTTACGTCTTCAGCATGTTCAACAAAAGGTAGATCTTCAGCCCTTTCAGTGATATCTTCAACATCGACAACACCCGCTATATTTGTTCCACAGTGGCAGACAAAGACACCGGTTTTAATCCGTTCATTATCGACAAAGCGATAATCTTCTTCTTTGGCTTCGGTTTTGGTTTCTTTTTCACCTTTTGCCACCTTACTGTTAAAGGCATCCTGGGCCGCCAGAACGGCGGAACCACTGGCCTGAATAACAGACTCCGGTATATCTTTCGGCCCGGTAATTACACCACTGGCATAGACCCCGGCCCGACTTGTTTTGAGCGGATTTACTTCATCTACATCGGCAAAACCGAATTTGTTGACCCTTATCTTTAAGTTTTTCATCATCTGACTGACTTCTTCATTTGGTTTTAAGCCGACTGAAAGAATCACTAAATCATAGTTATCTTCCTTGATGTTGTCATCTTCATCAAGCGATTTTATAATAATCTGGTCGGTATCCTTGTTTTTTTCTATCTCGGCAATCCTATTTCGCTTAAAGTTGATACCATCTGTACCTTCTGCCATATTGTAATATCTTTCAAACCCCTTACCATAGGCCCTAATATCCATATAGTAGAGGTCTAAATCGGCCTCTTTTAAGTGTTCCTTGGTAATTATGGACTGTTTGATTGAATACATACAACAGACGGAAGAACAGTAATTGGTATCTGACCTAATATCTCTAGAACCGGCACAGTGTAAGAATGCTATTTTTTCAGCTTCTTTCCCGTCCGAAGGTCTTTCGATATGTCCCCCGGTCGGTCCTGAAGCACTTAAAAATCTTTCGTATTCTAAACTGGTTATCACATTTTCATAATTTAAGTAACCATATTCACTCACTATATTGCCGGAAAAAGCGTCATAACCGGCCGCAAAGACAACCGATGCCACATCTAGATCAATGGTCTCTGGCTTCTGATCATAATTTATAGCTCCCTTGTCACAGGTTTTTTCACAGAGTCCACAGACCCCTTTCGTTAACTTTAGACAGTTCTCGGCATCAATTGTAACCACATTGGGCACAGCCTGGTCCTGATACTTAAAGATAGCACTACGGCTGTCGATACCCTGGTTAAAGTTATCTTCAACCGTTACGGGACATTTTTCAATACATTCCGCACAACCGGTACAGAGATCTACGTCTACATATCTGGGTTTTTGTTTTATGGTGGCGGTAAAGTTACCCTGAGTTCCTCTTAAATTTTCCAGTTCACTATAGGTATAGGTGGTTACATTTTCATGGTTATAGCAGTCACTGATCTTGGGGGCCAATATACAGGTAGAACAGTCATTGGTTGGAAATGTTTTATCCAACTGTGCCATCTTTCCACCTAAAGCCGGTTTTTTCTCAACCAGATAAACCGGGATACCCATTTCTGCCAGGTCTGTAGCAGCCTGGATTCCTGCTATACCACCTCCCAGAACGAGTACCGGCTTAGCCATCACGATCACCACCACTAGCCATTACTTCTATACTTTTCTCCATGTCTTTTGTTTCATCCAAATGATCAGCTACAATATCCAGTCTATATTGATAAACAGCTTTATCCAATTTATCAACCTTATCCTTTAAACTGGCCGGATAATAACCAGCTTCTATTGACATATTTCTCAGTACTCTCATTATATCTGCAAATTTCACATTCTGTGGACAGTGTGCTACACAACGCCTGCACTGGATACATTTCCATAGATCGTCGTTATTTAATACTTCCTCTTTATAGCCCAAAAGTGACTTCTTAATTATCATTCTGGGATTAAATGATTCATCTATTTCACTGATCGGACAGGTTGCTGTACAGCTGCCACAGCTGTAACACATCATTAAGTTTTCTCCACCCGGGCGGGAGGTTATTTCATTTTTAAAGTTATTATCCATCTATTCCACCTCCGGTCTTGGATAAAGAGAAGCCTCTTCTATTACTTCTGGTGTTATCTGTTCCCAGGCAACCGGCATCAAGTGTACTCCTCTTACCCCTTCTATTTCTCTAACTTTTTGGATAGTTTCTACAGCCATTTTAACTCCTTCTTTTTCCTTGTCGTCTGCCTGATCCATTCTCTTTATCACATGGTCAGGTACATCCATTCCTGCTACGTACTTTTTCATCATTCTTAACGCTTTCGGAGATCTGGTCGGTAAGATACCGGCCAAGATATATGCTTTTTCATGAATACCGCGTTTTCTAACTTCTTCCATCCAGTACTCAAACTTCTCCATGTTATAGATGGCCTGTGTCTGAAAAAATTCCACCCCTGCTTCTACTTTCTTCTGCATCTTTATCATCTGCATTTCAAAAGGATCAGCAAAAGGATTAGCCGCCCCACCAATGAACATCTTAGGCGGGACATCCATCTCATCGCCGTTCAGTAATACTCCGTTATCTACCATATCCTTAACGGCCTTGATTAGTTGTGTTGATCCCAATTCAAATACATTTTTAGCACCTGGATCCCGGCCAAAGGATTGATGATCACCGGTAAGCAGTAAAACATTCCTCAGTCCCAGGGCACTTGCTCCCAGGATATCACTCTGTAAGCCTATCCTGTTTCTATCCCGGGCTGTGACCTGGATGATCATCTCAAGGCCCTCTTCCATCGCAATCTTGGCAGCTGCAATAGAAGACATCCTGACAATTGCTGTCTGGTTATCAGTGACATTAACACCATCTACATAACCTTTTAAGTAGTTGGCTTTTTCTCTGATAAACTCCGGATCTGCCCCGATAGGAGGTCCCATTTCACTGCAGACCACAAAATGACCGGCATCTAACATAGTTTTAACTTTAGAATAGTTTTTAGCCATTTTATTACTCCTTTCAGTCCTCGTGATATTCTTCGTTCACTAATGTTCTGGGACCGCCGTCGCGGTATGTTTCCCAATTCTTCGGTTCTAAGTAATCTATTAATTCATCCAGTTTACCCAGTGCTTCAGCTCGGTCATAGATCAACTGCCAGGCACAATCAATGGAAGGGTCAACCTCACATTCTCCATTTTGTGAACCCCCACAGGGACCGTTTAAAAGATGTTTTGAACAGCGGGCTATCGGGCATATTCCGAAAAAGTCACCTAAGACACAGTCCCCACAGCCAATACATCTTTCCGACCATTCACCGACAGCAGTTGTGGCACCATAAAAAGAGGTATCTAGACCTGGTAGTACTACTTTTTCCGGAAATTTTTCTACTACATGCTGTACACCCACCCCACAGGCCAGAGATAACACGATATCATTTCTTTTTATGGCTTCTTCCATTTCATCTATAAATTCGAAGTCACACTGTCTTTTAACAGTAGTGGTTTCAATGTTTACCTCTCGCTTTTGATTAGCATAGTATGTTCTCAGTATTTCTGCCAGTGACTTCACCTCTCTTTCTCCCCCGGCCAGACTGACCGTAACACAGGTCCCACAGCCGGCGATCAGGAGATTTTCGAAGTTATCACCTAACATATCTATTATTTCTTTTACATTTTTTTGTTCTGCAACAATCATAGGTTAACACCCTCTTTCCACCGCAGCAGGAAATCGTTTAAATCTTCTTCCATTCTCGGTGAAAGACGTTCAAACCTTACCCTGTTTTCTCCTAATTCTAAGTCGCTTAAAGTTTCTTTTACTTCATTGACAATACGTTCCCCGCGTCCATCACCTGTGAGGTGTTTACAGGACTCTTCAAAACAGCCTAAGACAAGTAATCTACTGTCTTTCTTTCTTAGATAGGTGAATATTTCATCTTTTTTAATACTGCTGGCACAGGGAATCTTTTCAATATCTAAATCCTTAAATTGAGACTTATCTAATTTTTCAAAGGCCGTATCGGCCGAGTTTTCACACATTAAAACTTTTAGATTTAGATCATTGGTTTCTTTTGCTTCTTCCTCTACATATGAGATAGCATCGGCCGGACAGTGTGAAATACAGGCGTCACAGCCGTAACAGGCCAGTTCATTGATCTTCATCGCATCTAGTTCTTCATCCTTTTCAACTGCCCCGTGGGGACATACCCGATAACAGGTATAGCAGAGGATACATTTTTGATCATCAACCTCTCTTTTCCGTTCGGTGAGAGGTTCAAAATCATTCAGATTAGATTTGATTTCATTAAGCGTATAT
>CAZGMM010000039.1:0-21454 GCA_964526845.1 uncultured Halanaerobiales bacterium
AAAATATCTTCTGTCTGATCAACAATTTTTTGATGGGTACTATTTCTTTTAAAGTATAAATACAGTATTGACAGCATAACTAAATTTATCAATGAAAATACTAATAATATGGTCGTATTTAATTCTATGAGAAACAATAACAAGTTAGTTATAATTATTGCAATAATTAATAGATAAAACTCTAGATCATTATTCATTAAAATCACTCTCAAATTTATATCCAATACCCCAAACCGTTTTTATAAATTTAGGTTCCTTAGAATTGTCTTCAATTTTAGTTCTTAATCTTCTAATATGGACCATTATATTATTATCAGCTTCTAAATAATCTTCACCCCAAATAGAGTTGAATATCTGTTTTTTAGTAAATACCTTGCCGGGATTTGTTACCAATAACTGTAATATTTTAAACTCAGTAGAAGTAAGGCTTATTTCTTTTTTATCTTTTTTTACTAAATATCCTTCTAAGTCAATATATAAAGAACCAAATTTTAATTTGCTGTCCTTAGAGATAGTGGTTTCTCCCCCTAATTCTCTATATCTCCTCAGCTGAGCTTTAATTCTTGCCAGTAATTCTCTCATTAAAAATGGTTTTGTTATATAATCATCGGCTCCTATTCTTAAGCCCAGTACTTTATCTACTTCACCATCTTTAGCTGTGATCATTATTATGGGTATATTAGAATTATTACGTACTTTTTTACAGAGCTCAATTCCATCCACCCCGGGCAACATGATATCAAGCAATAATATTTGATAATCATTTTGGTCAAAAAGTTCTAAAACTACCTTGCCATCAGAAGCTGTATCAATATTATAGCCTTCCTTTTGTAAGAATTTTTTTACTAACTCTCTGATTTCTTTATCATCTTCTGCAAAAAGTATATTTGTACTTCTCAATAAAATCACTCTTTCTTAATTTAAAATTTTCTCAAATAAATACATGCTGATTATATAAAATTTGAAATATTAAAACAAATAAAGTTAATTTTACATTGAAATTAAATCAAAATATATCCAGCAATCAAAATACAATAAAGAGCTAATAAAATTATTAACATCTTTTTATCAAAATACATCCTTTGCACTTCTTTTTTATATTTAATGTATTTTTCCTCAAATAAGGGAATTAACTCTCTTTTTTCTTCATACCACCCATTAATTAAAAATAAGGCAGTAAATAAGATAGTAAATAAAATCGGAATAATTGATTTTAATGCAAATGTAAAAGAAGTATTAATTAAAATCATATAACCATAAATCGGATGCCTTAATTTACTATAATAACCTTTTGTTATTAATTTTACTGGTTTCCTTGTTTTTGGATCTCGACATTCATGGTTTAAGATCATAACTCCCATAAATTTATAAAAAGCAAAAGAGAACACAATTAAGCCAATTATAAAATGCAATATATTCATAAATGTGAAATTATATGTAAAGTTAAAAATTGGAAAAGTAAGTTCAAATAATAATTCATCAAAATTCGTCCACAAATCAAATTGAGGAATTAAACTTAATCCACCTAAAAGAATGTAATATGAAAATATAAATGTGATGATACCAGCTGGATAAATAACAAAATAATTTAATATGTTCCTTAGGTTAAAAACCTTGTTTTTATTATTAATTTTAAAATATCCTTTTTCAGTTAATATTAAACAATCATCACTGGCTCTTATATATTTCTCATCAATTAATGTATTTAATAATGTTTCGATTGTTTTTTTATCATATTTGGGCTGATTTAATCCTATACCCCTTAATGTTAAATTTTCTTCAAAATCAAGTTCCTTTTTAACTTTATTAACTAATTGATTATAAGATACCTTTTTCTTGGCGGCTTTTCTTAATAACCAAACTCTCATTCTCTCTTTTGATAAATTCTTACCAATACTATACATTTCATAACTAGACTTTTCATCTTCATTTTGCATTATTTCAATTAACAAATCATAAGCACCTTTCAAGATTAAACCTGCTACAGTTAAACCTACAAAAATATCAAAAATCACAAAGTTCAATAAGGAGGCTATCATTCCGACCACTACACCACCAGCTACAATCAGATGGTTCCGCGAATCCACAGACTGAGTAATTAAAGTAAAATTATTTCTTTTTACTCCCACATATCTTTGATAAAACATTAATAAGAGACTAATCAAAGCAGACAAAATAACAGCTGTAAAGCTGATCCAATCTATATTTTTGGCCACCGGTACAAAAAATCTTTTAATAGCTTGATATAAGGTATAAAAGCCGGTCCCAAACATAATGGTAATTAAAACATAATTTGCAGCTTCTTCAAAATCATATTTTATACCAAAATAAACTAATACACTCGAGAAGCCATCTAATAATGTATCTACTCCATCATTTAACAGACCAATACTACCAGATAAAATACCAATTGGCATTTTGATTAAAGCTAACATCAAATGCACTATTACCGTTACTTTAGAAACAGCTGTCGGATTTAATAAATTATTATGAATCCAATCTTTGGTGCCCTTGATTTCATTATAAGCTTTTTCGGCCTCATTTTTACCTAATTCAGTTAAATGGTAATATTTATCTTTCTTTACTACCCAACCTTTGGCAATTAACTGCTGGATTATATTTAAAAAGAAAGCCTTTTTATATTCAGTTGTTTCATCAAAAATACCTAATCTTTTTTTTACTTCTTTAAAATGTTGTATTATTTCTTGAAAGGTTTTCGGTCCATCTAACATTGTCACTGCCACTGCCCAACTTTGTCCATATTCAGAACTAAAACTTGACCCTTCAAACATAATTTTTCACCCCATTTTTGTTTAATATGTTTTTCACAATATAATATAAAATTTTTATTTTATCTTTATTTCCTTACTTAATTTGTTTTCAATCTTATTTAAAGATTCAATAAACTGTTTACGTTCTTTATTTGAATCCAGGACTGCTAATATTTTCACAAACAGTTCTTTTTCAGCCCTAATATGTTTACTTTGGGCCTTTTTACCTTTTTTTGTTAACTCTAGTCCAAAAGATCTTCTGTCTCTTTTACTTATGATTCTTACAACAAGCTGCTTATTTTCAAGCCTATCTACAGCACTTGTTAAAGTACTACTCGGTATATTTAACATCTCTTTAATCTCTTTTAACATAACATCGGGATTATTATCTACAATATTTAATATACTGATCTCAATAGTAGTTGCATCTTTTAATTCTTTACCCCATAATGAAGTGCTCTTATTTTGAAAGTTAAATATGAAAGTATGCCACAGCTTATCAAGTTCATCTATTAATTCCTGTTTTATATTTTCAGTCATTATTTTGCCCCCTATAATTTATTTATTATTTATTTTTTTACGATATACGTAATATATTATATTAGTATATTAGTCCTTTTCAGATAACCAGTCAAGCCCTATTTTGAAAGTTAATAAATTCTTAATAATTATATGTTTAAATTTAAAACACATTATGATAAACTTTTCTCAAGATACTTAATAATAAAAAAATAGGGTGATAGTTAATGGTAACTAAGACCGCTGCAAATAAATATAAAGTATGGACACGACAACACAAAAATGTTTTGGATGAAATTGAAAACAAAGGGATATATAGAGTTAAGGAAAGATATATCAGGAAAAAGCTTGATGACTGCGCTGATATCTATCTTGATGTATATAATTGGCTTAGGAATGAAGCAGCTAAAAGAATGGAGATCCCTGATAAGGCTAAATATCCGGTCTGGCTTACAGTTGAAAAAGATCTTAAACTCCCTATGGCAGATGGATTTGTCTTTTTTGAATTAAAGGTACCCGAGGATAAAATCATGATCTTTGATATGGCTAAATGGGATTATATCGTCAACTATCTATATTTACCTAAGAACAAAGAAGATCGTAAGAGATTTAAAAAGAAGTTAGACAAGTATAATATCAATGTCGAATCAAATATCTACCTGCAAAATTTTTACCCACTTTTAAAAAAAGAGATTACTTCAAGTTGGCAGAGATTATACGATGATGGTATTAAGCTCTCTGATCAAAAAGTGGGGATCAGCTGGGAATTAAGAGAAGATTGGGTGATTGATTATGAAAAAAGAGATTGAACTATGGACACAACAAAGTGAAACGGTCAAAAATAAACTATTTGAACAAGGTAGAACAACTGTTAAAAAAAGATATATCAAAAACAAATATGGATCACAAGCAAAAATATTTTTAACTGCCTATGATTTTTTTGTAAATAAAGCAAAAGATATAATTGAAAAACCGGCTGATGCAGAATATCCTGTCTGGGCAGCTTGTGACCGACAAACAGCTTTAAGTAGTAGTAGTGGCTATTTACTAAAACTGTTAGTACCACAAGATAAGGTTATAATATTTGATGCAAATAAATGGAATGATATCTTAAACCTAAGATACTTACCTGAAAATGAAGAAGAAGAAAAAAAGCACCAAGAGAAATTAGCTAAATATGGCATAAATTCAGACATAGATATTGTATTATCTCCACATTATCCGAAGTTAAATCAAGAAATTAAAGAAAGTTGGCAGCGGCTTTTTAATGATAATTTATCTGATATAAATAAAAAAAGAGCAGCTCTCTGGGAACTGCGCTCAAATTGGGTTGAAGAAGTTATTGAATTATAATATCTTTAATTAATTTAAAACTTCTGAACTTCTAACTTTTTTATTTAAAAGGGAAATATCTTTCTCTTTTAAAATCAGATAGATAAGTTCAAATATGATTAATGATAATGAAATCCATTTAAGGAAAGTCATACTATAAGCAAATAATGCTAAGAGTTGATTATAATTAAAGATATTCATAATAGTAATATCTAATATTATATTCTCTAAAATATCAGTTATGCCTCTGGAAACAACCGGAATAAAAAATATCCAATTGGCTATATCTAAATTTAATTTCTTTAATTTATCTTTAATTAATACAAACTGCATAAAGCCAAAAGAACAGATAAATAGAAAATCAAATCTATGTAATATTAAATACATTTCCTTACCCCTATCACCTAATTGCAGCATAAAATCTTTAATAATTGTTAGGTCATAAAATAGCATCATATCTAAGATATTCTCTACTCCTGTTAACATTTGTAATCTTCTTTCATAAAACATAAATAACATTAATGAAACAAAGAATAATATTCTTGATAATCTTTTTTTATTCACTTTGATCAAGCCTTTCATTTGAATTTTTATTCCCCAAATAACTGTACATCTCATTTTTTGAGATATTCATATTATGAGTTCTTTTTATTTCCCCTTCATTATCTTCATATCCAATTGCCGCTTGTGGACACCATTGTAAACAGCCAAAACAGGATTCACAATCATCAGACCAGACCGGGCGACCATCTTTAAGTTCAATATTGTCTTTGGGACAAACATTTATACAAGTTCCACATCCATTACATTTACTGTTAACATAGAATCCGTTAACATTATCTTTTAATTGATTCAATGCCGTTTTATGTAACAAATCCCCTATCCTATTAGCAAACCAGGAACTGGTTTCTAAGTTGTTAGTTTTCTTTTCCTTTACTAAATTCAATATTTCTTCTTTCTTTGCTAACAAGGAATCAGGTTGACTTCCCCCAATCATAATCATGAATTTCATAAATAAATTAGCTTCCATCAAGTTATGATTTTTTTCTTTAACTGTGAAACCTGCGCTTAATTTGCATTTATTTTTTCTTAACAACTTATCTAAATTTTTAATAGTATTACCCGGAGTTCCTCCACAAGTAGCTATAGCGAAATAATATACATCTTCTGAAAATTCATTTCTTTTAATAAAGTTTTCAACCGTTCTAGGCATCCCATAAGCATATACCGGAAATATAAAACCTACCTTATCAACATTATCGAATTTGTCAATTTGAAAATCATCATTAATCGGTAATATCTCATTATTCTCTAATTCTTTATCTAACTCAAGTGCTACATTTAATGAATTACCGGTCCCTGAAAAGCAAAATAATTTACTGGACATTTTTTCGTTCACCTCTTAATTTTTTATTTAAAGTAAACATCAAATTTAAATTTGATTTTTATGAAAAATTATTATAGTATATACTAAGAGTTTACATAATATATTAATAGTATTTTTAATATACTATAAGTTTATTAAGTATACCATTGGTTTACTTTAAGTATATAATACACTACAAATATCACTTTGTCAATTAATATTTTAAAAAAATCTTATGAAAGGGTGTTAATCTTGGCAGAATTATCAAGAAAAGAAAGAGAAAGACGTATGAGAAGGGAAGATATTCTTCAAGCAGCGGGCAAATTATTCGCTGAAAATGGCTATAAAAATACTTCAATGAATGCAATTGCTAAAAAAGCCGACTTTTCAAAAAGAACTCTTTATCAATACTTTGAAAATAAAAGTGACCTCTTTTTATCTGTAGCACTGCAAATATATGAAAGTTTACTTACACATTTAGAAAACACAAAATTAAAAGAAGATACTGGTTATAGTAAAATAAAGGAACTATTATTTGCTTATTTTGACTTTTATCAAAAAAATGAAGATAAGTTTAGAATTATATATGATATAGGAAAAGTAAGGAAAGAAACAGACAATCCCAAATTAAAGAAATATTTTAATATTTATAAAACATTTACTGATGAATTAAAAGGTCTAATCATGGAAGGACAAAAGGATGGAAGTATCAATAAAGAATTAGATCCTGACCTTACTACTGAATCATTATTATTTATTATTACTGGCTTCTTTAATCAACTGACTATTACAGGCGAGAGTTTTACTTCCCACATAAATGTTGATATAAATGAATTTAGTAAACATGTATTAAATTTAATACATTCTACTTTAAAATAATTAATATTACTTCTATATTAAAACTCACTAATCATTTAAAAATCCCTGCTTGTAAATTTATAAGCAGGGATTTGATATTTCACAATATTTTTTATAATCTAGTAACTTATTTATGGTATGGTTCATTATTCAATATTTTAAAGGCCCTATATAACTGTTCTAACAATATTAACCTACTCATTTGATGAGTAAAGGTTAAATATGATAATGACATTTTATAATCTGCCTTTTTTAAAACTTCTTCACTCAAGCCGTGTGAACCACCAATTAGAAAAGTTATCTTGCTTTCTCCTCTAACCTGGAGGTTCTTAATAGATTTAGCTAAACCTTCTGAAGTTACAGGTTTACCTTTTCTATCCAGAGCGATTATATAATTTTTACCTCCCGGCACTTTCGCGAGGACTCTTTGTCCTTCATCTTCTTTGATTTTTTCAATCTCAGCATCATTCTTTTTATGCTTGCTCCGGGCTGGATCTATTTCTATCACATCTAGATTGCAGTAATGTTTAATTCTTTCAACATAATCCTCCAAACCATCCAGTAAATACTCCTCCTTCATCTTACCTACTGCAATTAAAATTATATTCATCTTTATCCCACCTAAAATTATTTAATTTTATATATTTTGGTTGGTTTGTGTTGATAAGTTAAATCTAATTTCAGATCTTTGTCAACAACAAGGTCTTTTTTCTTCAAAATATTTTCAACAGTTAAATATGCAACCTTTGGGTTATTATTTTCCTGACTAAGGTGTCCTAAAAGGACTTGTGGACATCTACCATTGATTAACTGTGGTAATATTTCAGCAGCTGCATCATTGGATAGATGGCCTTTTTCTCCCCTAATCCTTCTTTTTAAAAAGCGGGGATAACTTCCCGACATTAACATGTCAATATCATGGTTCGATTCTAACAATAAAAGATCGAGATCGGTTAATTCTTCCATAAGCTCATCGTTGATATAACCCATATCGGTAGCAAATACCATCTTTTTATCATTTCTGTAAACTACATAAGCCACCGGTGATCTGGCATCATGTGAGATTCCAATCGGCCTGATATCAAAACTACCAAAGCTAAAATCTCCTTTAAAACTTTTAATGTGCTCACTTTTTAACTTTCCTAATTCATTTTCACAGGCGGCCCAGGTACCTTCATTTGTATAGATAGGTATATCAAGCCGTCGCGATAAAATTCCTACCCCTTTGATATGATCTTTGTGCTCGTGGGTAACAAATATACCATCTAAATCATCCGGATCGGCATCTATATCTTTCATCCTATTTATTATTTTTTTACCACTTAACCCAGCATCTATTAGAAAACTTTGTTTCCCGTCATCAATATAAATTGAATTGCCGGAACTACCACTGGATAAAACTGAAACTTTAACTAACACGGGATCACCTCAATTACAAAATTATACAAATTGGTTATCAAAATATAAAAGGGTAGAGCAATATTTATTAAGTATCACAACTTATAAATAGACTCCACCCGTTAGCTACTAATTAATATTAATTATGTTCGCTCAAATTATTCTTCTTTTTCCATCTGCCAACTCAGATGATAAATCAAGCTGACAATTCCTACCGCTAAATCTTCATTCCTAACAAAAATATCATCAGGTACATATAAGCGGGTCGGTGAAAAATTCCAGATGGCTTTAATGCCGTAATCAATGAGATCATCTACTACCTCTTGAGCTGGATCTGCAGGTACAGTTACTATTGCTAAGTTAACATCTTTTTCTTTAATGGTTTCTTCTAATTTGTTAACACTTTTTACTTTAATCGATCCTACCCTATTACCAATCTTATTAAGGTCATTATCAAAAATATCAGTAATCTCAAGGCCCATTTTGCCAAAGCCTGCATAGTTGATTAAGGCTCTGCCCAGGTTACCGGCTCCTACTAAGACGGCCGGCCATTTTTTATCTACACCCAAGATTTTACCTATCGATCTTTTTAATTCTTTTACATTATATCCTACACCACGGCGGCCGAATTCACCATAATAGGATAGGTCTTTTCGAACCTGAGTTGAAGGTATACCTAATTTGCCTCCCAGATCTTTAGAAGAAACTACCTCAGTCTCTTCAAAGGTGGCGAGTTTATCTAGACAGCGATAATATAAGGGCAGTCTCTCTATCGTAGCTGCCGGTATTGAATCTCGATCTTTCATGTTTTTACCCCCTGTAAAATATTATTTTACTTTACTTCCATTATCAATTGCTTTTTCTGGAGTAATTAATGTAAGTTCGTCTTCATTAGAAGCTGCTAAAATCATTCCATTTGATTTAACGCCAAATATTTCAGCCGGTTCAAGATTAGCAACTATTACAATCCGTTTACCAACTAAATCTTCTGCTTCATAATGTTTTGCAATTCCTGCAACTAGTTGTCTATTTTCTTCTCCTAAACTAACCTGGAGTTTAACTAACTTATTACTATCTTCAATTCTTTCTGCTTCAATTATTTTTGCAACTCTTAAGTCCAATTTCTGAAAACTTTCAAAATCAATTAACTCTTCCTCATTATTACTTTTCTCGTTAGTCATAGTTTTTTCCTGCTCCTTTTTTTGTTTTTTATCAAAATATTCTTCCATATCAATTCTAGGATAGATCGGTTCTGCCTTTCTAACCTTTATATTCGACTTTAACTGACCCCACTTAAGGTCAGACCAGTCTGCATCGATTATCTGCTGGACATCGCCAATTTGACTGCCAATTTCATAAGGGGTTTCCACCATGAAAGGCTTAAGCATTACGGCAATCATTCTCAGTGAATCCAATAGGTTATATAATACCGTACCTAATCTCTCTTCATGACCTTCTTCCCGGCCTAAGATCCAGGGCTGGGTCTGGTCAATATATTTATTAGTTCTTCTCACAAAGTTCCAGAGTTCCTCTAGTGCGTTAGTATATCTTAAGTCTTCCATATGTTCTTCAACTTCATCCACTGTATTTAAACCTGTTTCCATCAGATCTTCATCTATTTCATTTAAATCAGCTCGTTCGGGTATTTCACCATCAAAGTACTGATTCACCATGCTAACAGTCCTATTTAATAAGTTACCGAGGTCATTGGCTAAATCAGAATTTATTCTGCGAATTAAGGCCTCGGTCGAGTATGTCCCATCAGTACCAAAGGGAACCTCTCTTAATAAGTAGTATCTGATTGGATCAACCCCAAAGTCATCAATAAGTTCCATCGGGTCTACTACATTGCCCCGTGATTTGGACATCTTGCCGGACTCACTCAATAACCAGCCGTGTCCGAAGACCTGCTTGGGTAAGGGTAAATCTAATGCCATCAAGATTATCGGCCAAATAATGGTATGGAAACGTAAAATATCTTTGCCGACAATATGAAGGTCGGCGGGCCAGTATTTATTGAAGTTCTCCTCATCTGTTAGATAACCAATAGCGGTAATATAATTACTTAATGCATCTATCCAGACATAAATTACATGATCATCATCTATGGGTACCGGTACTCCCCAATCAAAGGTGGTGCGGGAAACACTTAAATCATCTAAACCCTGTTCGATAAAGTTAATCATCTCATTACGGCGGGATTCAGGCTGGATAAATTCAGGGTGGTCTTTAATATGGTTTAATAGTTTATCAGCATATTTGCTCATCTTAAAGAAGTAGCTTTCTTCTTCAACCCATTCTAAGGGACGGCCACATTCCGGACAGACCTTTTCTTCCCCGACCTGTCTTTCTGTCCAGAAAGTTTCATCGGGTGTACAGTACCAGCCTTCATAATGACCTTTATATATATCACCTTTATCATATAATTTTTGGAATATCTTTTGCACTACCTTTTCATGTCTTTCTTCAGTAGTACGGATAAAATAGTCATATTCAACACCTAAAGCATCCCAGAGTTCTTTAAAAGTCTGGACTATTTCATCCACATATTCTTTCGGTTCTTTATCGGCTTCTTTTGCACTCCGTTCAATCTTCTGTCCATGTTCATCTGAACCGGTTAAAAACATTGCGTCATATCCCTGCATTTTTTTAAACCGGGTGATGCTGTCAGCTGCAACAGTTGTATAGGCATGACCTATATGCAGGCGATCACTCGGATAATAAATTGGAGTTGTTACATAAAAAGTCTTATCTTTATCCATGGTATCATCCTTTCCTCATTATCTATTTACATTTATTTGAATTGCTTCTTTATATACTTTCTTTTTTTGAATTCCTCTAACCTCTGCCACTTTTTTAATAGCTTCTTTTTTAGTGTAACCGTTATCCATAAATAACTGGACATGTTCTAAGATGCTAATATCTGTCCAGCTTTCTGTATCTACTTCCTCCTTTGTTCTACCTTCAATTACTACAACTATTTCTCCTTTTATCTCAGAGGATGCAATCTTATCTTGAATATCACTGACAGTACCATATATCTTTTCCTCATGTATTTTAGTAATCTCTCTAATTAGAGCTGCTTTTCGTTCAGGAATTTTTTCACTTAGGTCTTCAAAAATTTTTTTGACCCGGTAAGGAGATTCATAAAAGATTGTCGTCTTTTCTTCATTGATAATTTCTTCAATAAATTGCTCTCTTTCTTTTCCCTTACGAGGTACAAAACCAAAAAATGAAAATTTATCGGTTTGAATACCCGAAACCACGAGGGCGGGAATTAAAGCGGTCGGTCCCGGTACCGGGATGATTTCAATCTTTGCCTGAATGGCTTCTTTAATTAAAATCAGGCCCGGGTCTGAAATGCCGGGCATGCCGGCATCTGATACTAATGCAATATCATAACCGTCCTTTAGTTCCGTTATTAGTTTTTCTGCCTTTTCACGTTCATTATGTTCGTGATAACTGGTTAAGTTATTGTCAATTTTAAAGTGGTTTAACAGTTTCTCCGTTCTTCTAGTATCTTCAGCTGCAATTAGGTCAACATTCTCTAAAGTTTTAACTGCCCTGAAGGTAGTATCATCTAAATTACCAATCGGAGTTCCACATATATATAGTTTTCCTTTTTCACTCATCTTTATCTACTCCATAAATCTTTTTTACCTCATTGGTATACTGGTCTGTATCTTTTGAAAATTCAACAATATTTTTCTTTATTTTAAAGCCCGGTTTACCGTCCATTACCGCTTTTAGAATAAAACGGTCCGGATCTTTATTTACCCTTGATTGGATAAGCCGCATCTCTTTCGGCTCCAGATTTTTTTCTTTTAAAAAATAGAAGATTTGGGGCAACCTTTTAGTAAGGTGAACTAAATAAAATTTGCCGCCGGCTCTTAAAAGCCGGACTGTGTTATCTATTATTTCCTTAATATCTATTTCAATTTCATGGCGGGCAATTGCCTTGTATTTATTTTGAGTAATTTTACCGGAGTCAGTTGGTCTATAAGGGGGATTGGTCACTACAGTATCAAACTCATTATCTGCAAAGTAACTCATTACCTCTTTGATATCCCCTTCAACTATTTCGATCTTATCTTCTAAACCATTCAACTTTACAGACCTTCTTGACATTTCCACCAAAGGTGACTGTAATTCAATCCCATATATAATATCAGGATTGTTTTTATAAGCTAAGAGCAGTGGGATAACACCGCTACCACTGCCCAAATCAATGATCTTATCATTGTTTTTGACTTCCACATAATTTGCTAAGAGTACAGAATCTGTACCAAATTTAAAGAAATCATCATTTTGAATTATTTTTAGTTCGTCCGGTATTAGATAATGTATCTCTTCCACTAGACTTCCCCTTCTGTTTATTATTATCTTCTAACAACCTTAAACAAAAAAGACATTCGCCTTTTCTTTTTTCACCAAAACTTAAATGACAGATATGAAATCCTTCATCATGCAGTCTTTTTAAATTATTTTTGCTTTGGGGAAGTTGTTGTTCTTCCTCTTCAAATATGATCGATTTCAACTCTTCATTTTCATTTCTTAACTCTTCATTCTCTTTATATAATTTATAAGTAATATCCTTTAAATTCTTAAATTTCATTGAAATTTCTTCAATCTTTTCCTGGAACAAAGCTAGTTCTTGTAAAATTTCTTCGTCCATAAGCCATCGCTCCTAATTTTTTTCTTTAATCTCTTTGATTTCTTCTAGGTCAAATTTTATTACGTCTCCATCTTTATTTTTTAACTTTACCTTTTGTCTAATTAAATTCCGGTCAACAACTTCCGCCTTGCTGCCATTAGTCAGGGTTATTTTTTCTCCCACTTCCGGCATCTTTTCGGTAATCTCTTCATAATAATCACTTTCATATTTTAAACAACACATTAATCTTCCACATAAACCCGAGATCTTAGCAGGATTTAAAGCTAATTCCTGATCTTTCGCCAACTGAATAGAAATCGGGTCAAAATCTCTCAACCAGGTATCACAACAGGTACGTCTACCACAGGGTCCTAAACCACCAATCATCTTGGCTTCATCTCTTACCCCAATCTGTCTAAGTTCAATCCTGGTTTTAAATATACGGGCCAAATCTTTTACTAACTCTCTGAAATCAACTCTTCCGTCAGCTGTAAAGTAAAATATGACCTTATTATGGTCAAAAGTATACTCCACATCGATCAACTTCATCGGTAGCCCGTGTTCTTTAATCTTATCTAAGGCTATATCATAAGCTTCATCTTCTAGTCTCTTATTTTCTTCATCTTTATCTATATCTTTTAAAGTTGCTTTCCTAATTACCTTTTTTAAAGGTGCTACAAGTTCTTTTTCTTCAACTTTCTTTTTCTCTAAGACAACTTCTCCCATCTCGATTCCACGGGAGGTTTCCACTATCACTTTATCTCCCTTTTCTACTTCTATATTATCAGGATCAAAATAATAGATCTTGCCTGCTCTCTTAAAACTTACTCCTATTACTTCTTCCATAAATTATAACTCCTTTTTATTTCTTATCTTAATTAATAAAGAAGGAAAAAGCAGTTCCTTCTTTATATTTCTGTAATAATAATCTCGATACATATTTATTAATTTTGTTAGTTCAAAAAGTTGTTCGGTTGAATAATTTTCGGTCGCTTTAGTTATTAAATTTTTAAAGTCAAAGTTAATTATATCATTATTTCCGTTTCTTTTCATCACAAGTATATCTCTAAAAAAGCTTAAAATCAGTTCGAATAAAGGAAATTCCGTATCACTTAACTTAATTAATTCATCGGCTGAATTATATATTTCAAAATTATTTTTGTCTTCGATGCCTGCAATAAATTCAATAATTCTATTTCGGTTTTCTACAAATTCTTTCTTGCCGGCCAATTTAACAGCCTTTTTATACTTACCCCTCGCCAGGGTGGCATAAAGGTGGGCATCTTCCTTATTAAATCCTTCTCTATTTATTAGATAATCTTCTACTATATCAGTTGGTTGGTTATATAACTTAATCTCCTGGCATCTGGAAATTATGGTCGGAATCAATTCGTTTTTGTTTTCATTGGTCAAAATTATTATTGCATATTCGGGTGGTTCTTCTAATGTTTTTAACAAACTATTCTGTGCTTGAATAGTCATTTTTTCGGCCTGATCAATGATATAGACCTTATAATCGGATTCATAGGGTTTATAACTTATTTCTTTTTGTAAATCTCTTATCTGATCTATTAAAATATTTTTGTGATCTTCTTCTACCGTTATTTTATGAAAATCGGGGTGGTTACCATGTTCAATCTTCTTACAGCTTAGGCATTCCCCACAACCGTCTGCACTATTATTTTCACAAAAAATAGCTTGGGCAAATTCTCCAGCCATCTCGGATTTGCCCAAACCATTATTACCCGTGAATAGATAAGCATGACTAATTCGATTTTTTTTAATAGAATCCTTTAATATTTTTTTTGTTTTGGATTGTCCGGGAATATTATTAAAACTCATTAAAATCTCCTATCATCGCTTACATTTTGATAAACTGTTCTACATCCATGATAAATACAGTTGCTCCCCCAATTTTAACATCCATAGGGAAAGAATAGTAACTTTCCATGGAGTTAGCAACTGGAGACATCGGAGCAATTGTCTTTTTACGGGCCTGACAATTTTCTTTAATAATCTCTAAAACTTGATCAACATGTTCTTCATCAGTCCCGATCATGAAGGTAGTATTACCTTCTCTTAGAAAACCGCCAGTAGTTGCCATCTTTGTTGCTTTAAAGTTTGAGCTACTCAGATCCTCCATCAAATCATGAGCATCATGATCATGAACAACAGCGATTACCATTTTAACGGTTTTGCTTTCACTCATAATAACTCCTCCTTTATTGCCTTTAAAACATCCTGAAAAATCTCTTCAGGTGCTCTACTGGCGTCTATAACTTTAAACCTATCCTCTTTTTCAGCCATTTCTAAATAAGCCTCTCTAACTCTTTCATGAAATTCAATCAATTCTCTTTCCAATCGGTCCCCCGACTTATCAGGGGTTAGATCTCTCGCCCTTTGTAAACCTTCTCTTACATCCAGGTCAAGCAAAATTGTTAAATCCGGCCAGTAATCTCTAATGACCCATTCGTTAATTTCTCTTACCATTTTCATATCAAGGCCTCGACCGTGTCCTTGATAGGCAATATTGGAATCTATATATCTATCTGAAATAACTATCTTTCCCTCTTCTATTGCTGGGATTATGGTTTCTACCACGTGCTGAGCTCTATCAGCGGCATAAAGAAGTATTTCTGCTCTATCATCCATCTTATGGTGTATAGGATCCAATAAAATTTTTCTGATCTTTTCCCCTATCTTGGTACCCCCGGGTTCCTTAGTAAAGACGACTTCATAGTTTAATTCTCTTAAATGCTTGGTTAATAGTTTCATCTGTGTCGATTTACCCGAACCCTCGATACCTTCAAATGTGATAAAAAAACCTGACATCCTAGAATGTCTCCTCTCCTAAACAATTCGCCAACATCTTACATTTCTGAACTAATAATATCATATTAATAGGGGTATTTCAATTAAGTGTGAACCGATATTAAAAATAAGAAAAGACCAGCAAAGAGGTTATGCTGGCCGTGAAATTCAAAATTTATTTTATTTTTAATAACCGAGTAAATACTTATCTACCTGCATGGCTGCCTTAGCTCCGGTACCAGCTGCTACAACTACCTGATTAAAGTTAGGCTCCTGAACATCACCGGCTGCAAAGATTCCATCTTTATTGGTTCTTTGTTTATTATCAGTTATTATATAGTTCTTTTCATCAAGCTCTATTTGACCTTTAAAGATTTCAGTCCTCGGATCATAACCAACAGCCATAAACAACCCTTTAATATCTAAATCTTGTCGTTCATTATTTTTATTGTTTTCAATTATGATACCATCTAAATGTTTATCACCTTTTAACTCATCGACCTCTGTACTCCAGAGGATTTCAACCTTCTCATTTTCCTTAATTCTATCAGCCAAAATCTTATCGCCTCTTAGTTTTTCTCTTCTGTGAATGAGATATACTTTAGAGGCAAATTTTGTTAAGAAGTCGGCTTCCTCTAATGCTACATTGCCACCGCCAACAACGGCAACATCTTTACCCTTAAAGAAGGCACCATCACAGGTAGCACAGTATGATATACCACTACCTGTTAGTTCTTCCTCTCTATATAATCCTAATCTTTTAGCTTCGGAACCAGTTGCTATTATGACAGACTCTGCTTCATATTTATTAGAGTCTGTTTCAATAATATAGGGTTTTTCTTCAAATTGAACCTTTTCAACTATCTCGAAAACCATTCTCGTTCCAAACTTCTCGGCCTGTTCAGTAACCTTTTCCATGATTTCAAATCCACCGATTCCATCCGGGAATCCGGGATAGTTTTCTAAATCAGGGGTTAAAGTAATCTGGCCGCCCGGTTCTGGACCATTAATAACTAATGGATTCAAACCGGCCCTAGAACTATAAATGGCCGAAGTAAGTCCTGCTGGTCCTCCACCTATGATGATCAGTTTTTCCTTTTGAATATTATCAGACATTATATCATCTCCTCTTAAATAAACATTCCACAATATATTCTAATATGTAAGAAAGATGATTGCTGTTAAATTCTTAACAATTTTTAGATTAGTCAATACTGTAATTAGGTGCTTCTTTAGTAATATCAACATCGTGGGGATGGCTTTCGCGTAGACCAGCCGAGGTAATCCTAACAAATTCAGCATCTTTTTGTAAGGCAGGTATATCGGCTGTACCGCAGTAACCCATACCAGAACGTAGACCGCCCACTAATTGATAGATTGTATCAGAAAGTTTCCCTTTATAGGGTACCCTTCCTTCAATACCTTCCGGCACAAACTTCTCTTCTTTTTTGCCTTCCTGGAAGTATCTATCCTTGCTGCCCTTTTTCATAGCGTCAACTGAACCCATGCCTCTATATACTTTATAGCTTCTACCTTTATATATCTCAAGTTCGCCGGGACTTTCTTCTGTTCCGGCTAACAGACTACCGATCATGACCGTGTTTGCTCCCGCCGCCAGTGCTTTAACTATATCACCAGAATATTTGATACCACCATCTGCAATGATTGTTTTACCATATTTTTTAGCCACCTGAGCGGCTTCATTAATAGCTGTAACCTGAGGTACACCTACTCCGGCTACCACGCGGGTTGTACAAATCGAGCCAGGACCTACCCCAACTTTTATAACGTCCGCACCGGCTTTAATTAGTTCTTCTGTGGCTTCCGGTGTAGCAACATTACCAGCGATTAAAGTAATCTCAGGGAACTTCTTCTTGATATCCTTAACCATGTTATTAACCTTGGTAGAATGTCCATGGGCCGTGTCGACTACCACAACATCTGCTCCGGCTTCAAAGACCGCTCTCACCCTGTTAAAGGTGTCTTTACCGGTTCCTACGGCAGCGCCTACCAATAGCTGACCGTTATCATCTTTGGCCGAATTTGGATACTTGCGGGCCTTTTCAATATCCTTGATAGTAATAAGACCCTTGAGTATAAAGTTCTCATCAACGAGTGGTAATTTTTCAATTTTATGTTTCTGTAAAGCAGACTTTGCTTCTTCAACTGTAGTTCCCACCGGGGCAGTTACTAAACCTTCTTTTGTCATGACTTCTTTTATCGGTCTATCAAAGTCCTGTTCAAATCTCAAATCCCTATTAGTTAAAATACCGATTAATTTGTAGTTTTCATCTACAATCGGCACACCAGAGATATGGTACTTTGACATCAGTTCTTCCGCTTCATAAATCATATCATCAGGTCCAAGTGAGAATGGATCAACGATTACACCACTTTCAGATCTCTTTACCTTGTCTACTTCATCAGCCTGTTCTCTAATCGACATGTTCTTGTGAATAATTCCTAAGCCACCCTGACGGGCAATTGCAATTGCCAGCCTGGATTCGGTTACTGTGTCCATCGCGGCACTGATAATGGGGATATTTAAGGAAATATCTTCAGATAACTCTGTACTAACATCCACTTCTTTGGGCAAAATATCCGACTTCGCCGGCTGTAATAATACATCATCAAATGTTAAAGCTACTTTTTCAAATTTCTTATCCATTTTTTAACTCACCTCGCTTTTTTTGGAAAAAATATATTATATAAAAATAAACCCCAGGATAAGATCCTAAGGGTTTTTATAATACTAATATTTAATTTCTCTTCTTCCTTCCAATGCTTTAGACAGGGTTATTTCGTCGGCAAATTCTAAATCTCCTCCGACCGGTAAACCGTGCGCAATTCTAGTAACCTCTACATCGAGAGGTTTTAATAATTTTGCGATATACATTGCTGTCGCATCTCCTTCAGCATTGGGGTCAGTTGCAACTATTACTTCTTTAACGCCCTCTTCCAAGCGGGGAAGCAGGTTTTTTATCTCTATTTCATCGGGGCCTATCCCATCCATGGGTGAAATTGCCCCATGCAGAACATGGTAAAGCCCATTATATTCACCTGTTCTTTCCATTGCAATAACATCTTTAGGACTTTCAACTACACAGATTGTCTCCTGATCTCTTTCTTCTGATGTACAATATTCACAAGGGTCATGTTCTGTCAAGTTATTGCAAATAGAACAATATTTGGTCTTTTCTCTGGCATCAATAATTGCATCGGCCAGATCCTTAACTTCTTGTTTAGAACGACCTAGAAGATAAAATGAAAGTCTGCGGGCAGTTTTTTGACCTATTCCGGGCAGTTTGCTTAATTCACCTATTAATCTTCCCACAGGTCCCGGATAGTATTTCATTTAAAACATACCCGGCAAGTTCATGCCACCTGTCATTTGACCCATTTTTTCATTTAGTTCTTCGGTCGCTTCACTCATGGCTTTATTAATCGCTGCCAGGATTAGGTCTTCTAACATTTCAACATCTTCTGGGTCCACGACATCTTCGTCTATCTGTAGATCCAATACTTCTTTTTTACCATTAACTAAGGCTTTTACAGCTCCGCCGCCGGATGTAGCCTCATAAGTCTTATTTTCAAGTTCTTCCTGCATTTCTGACATTTTAGCCTGCATTTTCTGAGCCTGTTTCATAAGTTTGTTCATATTCATCAAAATTACCTCCTTAAGGTAAAATTTTTATTTATTTGAAATTATGTCGGGGTTTGTTTCAATTATTTCACCGTTAAACATCTTAGCCACCTGCTGTACACTGATATCCCCCGAGTTTTTATTCATACTATCTTCTGCACTTTTATTTTGATTATCATTTTGTTCTTTTTCTTGATTATTATTATCCACTTCAATATCATCTTCTGTGGAAACAATCTTTATAATAAGGTTCCTGGAAAAGAGACTGGACAAAAATCTGCCGATGTATTCTCTTTTCTCTTTAGCCCTCTTCCGATGGAAGTTTTTATCGGGAGGAAAGCTAATATAGAGCTTGTCATTAACTACTTTAATGGGTTTACCCTCTACTAAAACAGCATGTAAGCTAATATCTTCTTTTTTAATATTCCCTAGTAGTTGCGGCCAGTATTTTTTAACCTCGTGTAGATCTAAACCCTCTTTTGAGGCTTGTTTTTCCTCTTTGCTTTCTTTAGCTGCTTTTTCTTCTTGTTCGGTCTCAACAGTTTGTTTTACATAATCCTGTTCTTCTGGTGAAGGAACCTCATCGTCTTCTTTCTCACTCTCTGTCGCTTGGGCCGTCTCACTTTGCACGGTTGCCTGAGCAGTAATATTTCCTTCTGTAATTCTATTTTCTAAATACTTAACTTTTTCTTTTAATTCTTTTACTTCCTGGGCTAAATCCGCTTCCTGCAGTTTGTCTGACATTTTAAAAATACCGACTTCTAGGTTGATACGCGAATTTCCGCCTAAAGAAATCTCATTTTTGATATCATTTAAAACTTCAACAATTTTAGTTAAATGACTGAGAGAAAATTTCTCTGCTAATTTTTCCATTTCACTTAGGCGTTCCTTGGGTAACTTTACAAGGTTTGTCTTTATACCGCATTCCTTTATTAAGAGAAGCTGATTACAATATTCCTTTAAATCTTCGATCAGTCTATCTACATCTTTACCTTCATTAAGTATTTCATTAACAAGTGAGATTGCTGCTTGAGTGTTTTTCTTTTTCAAATCCATCATTAATTCTCTGAGCTCTTGGCCAGAAGTTCTACCCAACATCTCTTCAATGATTTCGGTTTTTATATTCTCGCCCGTGTATGAAACCGCCTGATCTAAGATACTTAATGCATCTCTTAAACCACCCTGAGAACTCCTTGCAATTAAATTAAGGGCAGCCACTTCATAGTCCAGATCTTCTTCTTGACATATATATTCTAAATGGTTTTCAATTTCTTTTTCTGATATTAATGAGAAGTCAAATCTTTGACATCTCGACATGATGGTTGGTATTACTTTATGTGGTTCAGTTGTAGCTAATACAAAAATTACATTTTCGGGCGGTTCTTCTAATGTTTTAAGTAAAGCATTAAAAGCACCTGTAGTTAACATATGTACTTCATCTATTATATATACCTTATACTTACCTTCACCGGGATAAAATTTAACTTTCTCCCTCAGTTCCCTGATCTCATCAATACCACGGTTGGAGGCAGCATCAATTTCAATTACATCGATCGAATTACCAGATTTAATTCTTTTACAGGAATCACATACCCCACAGGGTTCTGTCGTGGACTCATCCTGACAGTTAACCGCCATTGCCAATACTTTGGCAGTTGAAGTTTTACCGGTTCCCCGGGGACCCGCAAACAGATAGGCGTGTGAAATTCGATCATTTTCAATTGCATTGAGCAGGGTCTGTGTAACGGCGGGTTGTCCTATTATTTCACTAAATTTTTGTGGTCTATATTTTCTATATAGGGATAAAGAAGGCATAATTATTTATCACCACTTAATTTTATAAGATTATAAAAAATTGGCCGTACACTGGCCTCGAATTTTCTTTCCCAGGCGTTACCCCGGCAGTTAGTTCAAACCAGGCGACCTCGCGGCACATGGAGGCATTTACTTACCGCTGCTTCCTCCCGGACCTGACGGGGTTCGTAAAGCTCCATTGCGCGAGACCCGATCATCATCACCACTTACCAGGGCCAGACCCTGAAAAAGAAAACCCTCAGCTCAGCTTCAATCCTGCTATAGCGGGTTGCAGGTTACAGGGTACC
>CAZGMM010000040.1:0-20809 GCA_964526845.1 uncultured Halanaerobiales bacterium
TATAAATTTATTTTTTAACATCTTATAAAAATATTCCTATTTTTTATTAATAACTCACCTTTTAAAGGGTGAAATTTTATTTTTCACCTATTTAAGGGTTAATTTAATAATTATCAATTTTAATATTAATCCCCAATTTAAGCTATAAATATGCTAGTTAAAGTACCTTATAGATAATATTCAATAGACTTTTTTCTTCAAATTCTTTTTTAGTTTTGGTAAAGTTTTAGCTGTAAAAATTATTCTAATATTACTAAATCAGCATAAATAACAGATAAAAACTCCTTTAAAAACAATCAATATTATTAATTGAACTTAATTGTTTATTAAAATATTTAAATAAATATATGTCAGGCATCTTTATATTTCACCAGTCCTCATAATCAAAACTATCATCAAAATAATTTAACATCACTCCCAGCCAGGTCCCATGACCGGCTACTATGATATTACCCTGCTGATTTTTATTAACTATCTTATTTAATACTTTTAAACCTCTCTCCTGTACTTCATTAAAAGATTCACCGCCTGGTAGAGAATAATCAAAATCATTCCACTGCCTGGCTGCAAATTCAAAAAACTCCTCTATATAATGGTCTGCAACTTTTCTTTCTCTTAAGTTATCCATCAATTCAATACTAAGTTCTTTATCTTCTGCTAGGGGTTTTACGGTATTAATTGCTCTAAAATAAGGGCTAGCATATACTTTATCAATGTTTATATCTTTAAATATATTTACTAATTTTTCAGCATCTTTTTTTCCTTTGGCTGAAAGCGGTCGATTAAAGTCTTCATCTTCTGGTCTATAAATCGTTTCAGCATGTCTAATAAAATACAAGTTCAATTTCAAATATCTTCACCTTCTCTATCTATTATAATATTATCTTTAATGTATTGCAGTGCTTTCAGTTCCCGCAGTGCCCAAAGGGGTGTCTCTCTATAACTCCCTGGGCTGCTTCCCTCTTAAATGTTTTTGGGGAAAGATCTAAATTGTCTTTCTTATATATTATTTTATCCAGCTGCATCCATCTTCCTCCATTTAATACTTTTTATACTTTTTTAAATTCAATTGTTTTTTCATTTTCACGCTCTAAATTTAATGGCAAACTAGCAGTTATTTCCTTAATACACTGTACTTTTAAAGTATGGTCTTTAAAAGATAGATATCCTCCCGTTTTTAACATCCCGGATATACTCTTGACAGTTCCCCTCATATCATTTATATCATGTAGAGTATCATACAGAATAACTACATCTATACTTTCTTTATCAATCTTTTTGATATTATGACCGTCAATATATTCTATATTTTCTAAATTACTAATTTTAGCTTTCTTCTTAACTTTCTCAAAAGCTATAGGATTAATATCAACTGCAAATACTTTACCCTCATTCCCTACCATTTGAGCCAAAGGAATTGTAAAGCGGCCGGGTCCACAACCATAATCGACCACATGATCACCCGGCTGAATATTTGTTTGTTTTAATATCTCTTCCGGAGGAGAAAATATTGACTTAATATTATACTCAGCCGCCATTAAATTAAAACTTATTTTATCTATCAAACCAACTTCCTTCATTTTTTGCTCTCTCCTTTTTAAGTTATTAGGATAAAATAAGGAGTTTAAAAGTTGGAAAATGCCTTTTGTATATCTTTAAATATTTCTGCTAATTCTTTTTTGCAGTCTTACCCCTATATTAACAACAGCCATATAGAGGTTAGCCAGAATTACAAAAGAAACTAAACTTCCCAGAACCTTTATTTCATATAAATTAGAAAGTCCTATCACAAGACTAATTAATGAAACTGTCCAAACTAATAATTGGGCAAAAGAGATAATTTTCTTTTGAATATCATTTCTAAATGTATAATAACTAATTAAAAGGGCTAAAACCACGGTTACTAAAGCCCAAAAGTTGTAAAACATATTTGTATCTCTCCCTGATTTTATTGTTTTTATAAGTCCACATTTAATATCTCTTAATTATTCTTATTCTCTATTTTCAAATCTTTTCCTTTTATTAATTTATCATGATTATCTTTTTTAATAAGATAAGGGTTATTGATAGATAAATTAACATCTACACAATAACCCCTTTAGACTGACTAATCTAATGTATTTAATTCTTTGGAACGGAGGGCAGCTTCCTTGACAGCATCAATTAGTATTCCTCTAACTCCATGTTTTTCTAATACTTCTATACCTCGAATTGAAGTCCCACCCGGTGATGTAACCATATCTTTTAAAACACCGGGATGGTTTTCTGTTTCTAAAACCATCTTGGCAGAACCTAACATGGTCTGAGCCGTTAATTTTAAGGCCATCTCCCTTGAAATACCGGTAAGCACTCCTCCATCAGCTAAAGCTTCGATCATGATATAAATAAAGGCAGGTCCGCTGCCGCTTAGACCGGTAATTGCATCCATAAGATTTTCTTCTACTTCTACTACTTCCCCGACTCCAGCAAATATTTTATTAACCAACTTAATATCTTCTTCGGTGGCATTTCTTCCAGGCGCAATCGCTGAAATACCAGACTTGACTAAGACAGGGGTATTAGGCATTACCCTGATTGTCCTCACGTCTAATGGTAATTTTTCTTTGAGGTGAGAATTGCTAATCCCGGCCGCAATAGAAATTATCAGTTTGCCTTTAACAGCTTCACTGATCTCTTCTAAGACATGGTCTATTACCTGGGGTTTAATGGCTAAAAGTACGGCATCCGCCTGTTTTACTCCATATACGTTATCATCTGTAGTCTGGATCCCGCCGTAATCTTCATTGTTTTCTATGTTTTTTGCCTTAACATCACAGCCAATTAATTGGTCTGCTTCATAAAGTCCGGAATTTAATATGCCCTGTACCAAAGCTGTACCGATTTTTCCCAGTCCAATTATACATAATTTCATCTTTATCACGACTCCCTTATTTGACCTTGACCGTAAATAACATATTTGGTTGAGGTTAATTCATTAAGTCCCATGGGACCTCGGGCATGCATCTTCTGGGTGCTAATCCCAATTTCGGCTCCCAACCCAAACTGATTACCGTCGGTAAATCTGGTAGAGGCATTTACATATACTGCAGCAGCATCAACTTCATTAAGAAACTGTTGGGCATTAGTATAATCTTCCGTAATAATTGCCTCTGAATGTTTAGTGCCATATTTGTTTATATGTTCTACTGCATGATCTATATTATCCACAACTTTTAGTGATATAATGTAGTCTAAGTATTCTTTGCCCCAGTCACTTTCATCGGCTTTTTTAATACTGTTTTCAATCTTGACTGCGGTGTCATCGCCCCTAATTTCTACATCATATTCGGATAGAACCTTGGCTACCCGGGGAATAAAATCTTTAGCTAATTCTCGATGGATTAATAAGCTTTCTGCTGCATTGCAGACCGCCGGACGGCTGGTTTTGGCATTAACTATAATTTCAGCTGCCTTTTTAATATCAGCGGTTTCATCAACAAAAATATGGCAGTTACCCACTCCGGTTTGAATAACCGGGATCATCGATTCATTAATAACCCGGTTGATTAGTTCTGCCCCACCGCGCGGGATTAATAAATCAAGGTAATCATTTAGAGTCAATAACTCTTTTACCGCTTCCCGGTCCGTGGTTTGAATTAATTGCACCGTTCCGGCTGGCAGACCGGCTTCCTGAGCATTTTCCTGAATTATCTCAGCCAATATTTTATTGGAATTAAAGGCGTTTGAACCTCCCCTTAGTAGGACTGTGTTACCTGATTTAAGGCATAAGGTAGCTGCGTCAACCGTAACATTTGGTCTCGCTTCATAAATAATACCAATTACACCTAAGGGAACCCGCTTCTTACCTATTTGTAAGCCATTGGGCCTCTTTTTCATTTCCAGAATATCACCAACCGGATCATCTAATTCGGCTACTTCCTTTAATCCATCAGCCATTCCTTTAATTCGGTCTTCATCAAGAGCTAACCTATCTAAAAATGCTTTAGAAAGATTCTGTTCTCTAGCCTTTTCCATATCTTTATTATTAGCCTCTAAAATTTCAGATTGTCTATTCATTAAACCGTCTGCTATATTATATAGGGCTTTATTTTTAACTTTAGTTGATACGTTGGCAGTCTTTAAAGAGGCTTCTTTAGCTAATTTAGCCTGACTTACAACTTCTTCTCTGATACTCATTATATTCTCTCCTCCTTTTAGTGATTAGAAATTTCTCTTTTACACTGTTTATCATTCGGTAAAAAAGTAGTCCCTATTTTATACTCACTACCCTCTTTAACCATCTCAATTATTTTACTAACTACGTTATCACGATAAGCGGGACCTATAACCATCGTGATTCCAGCCTCATTAACAATTTTAGCCGCTTCTAGTTTTGTTTTCATTCCCCCCGTTCCGACAATACTGCCTTCATCACCAGCCTTTTCTTCAATATCCGGTGTGATATTTTCTACTTTATTGATCAGTTCTAAATCCTCTTCAGTATCACAGGGAATCTTATTATACATGCCTTCCACATCCGTTAGCAAGATCAATAGATCTGCTTTTATTAGTCGGCTGACCCGGGCTGATAGGGTATCATTATCACCAAACCTGATCTCATCAGTGGCAACTGTATCATTTTCATTAATAATTGGTATTATGTCATTTTTAAGTAATACTTCCAAGGTATTGTATATGTTTTTAGCTCTTTCTTTTACTTTTAAATCGCTGGAGGTTAGCAAAACCTGTCCGCCTAATTCCCCGTACTGTCTTAATATTTTGTTATATAAAGAGATTAATAGACCCTGGCCGACGGCAGCCATCCCCTGCTTTTCAGCCATGCTGCAGGGTAATTTCAATTTGAGTTCTCCAATCCCGGCCCCGATTGCACCTGACGAGACCAGTAAAACTTCTTTTCCCATGTTTTTTAGATCTACTAGCTGCCTTAAGTACTTTTCAATTGCCGTATAGTTTAATTTACCGTTATCATGGGTCAAACAGCTTGTCCCGATCTTAACCACTACTCGCTTGAAATCATTTTCTTGCACAGTACTCACTCCTCTTTGATAATATTTAAAAAATTCTTAGAAAATTAAAAAACCCCGTTCCTTGAGTAGGAACGAGGTTGAATTCGCGGTACCATCCTTGTTGACTTTATGTAGTCCACTTAATTAAAGTTACAAAAGTATTTATACTTCTATAACCTGTCATGATAACGGTTGACTGCCGGCAAAGCTTACTAATTTCAGCTTCCAACTCCCAGGCGGGTTTCATTAAAATGAATATTACCGGGCTTCCACCATCCCCGACTCTCTCATAAATATCACTTTAATTACTATTCCTGTTCACTGTCAATAAACTATATTTTGTTTTGATTACTTATAATAATACATAAATTTTATAGGTATGTCAAGCTTTTTATCTCTCCTTTATCAGCAGCAACTACTTGAAGAAGAACTTACTGTTGGTTTACCTTCTTTCACTAAGACTTTATTTACTATCCTATAAAAGTTGTCAGAACAGCACTCTCCTGTAGGATTTAATTTTTCACACATGCAAATTGCTTTTTCCTTATAATGAAGTACAATATCTTTCCAATCTTTCAAACCTGCTTCTTTTACTGCTTTTTTGACTTGATTATATGTAATATTATTACAATAACAAGCGATCTTAGGTTCAGAACCTTTTTTAAACCAAACAGGCTTTTTAAGGTCCTTTAATTTGAATACTGACTTTTTTGACTCATCAATGTAGACATTCTCACAGTCGGGATTTAGACAAATATAATAATCATTTTCTAAAATTTCACCCTTCAACTCCTTTTTTACTAGTGAATTTAAAACAGCATGTGGAACCGATTTTGCTGAGGAACCACACTCTGGACACTCAATAAATTTTACCTCCTTGCTCTTGTTACCATCACAACAACAATCACATCCCATAATTTATCCCCCTCTATATAATATTTTTACTTTTTATCGATTTTTTTAGCTAAATCTTTTATATGCTCTGGTTCGGTCCCACAACAGCCGCCTACAATATTAGCTCCTGCTTCTATACAGGCCAGGATACCGGCTGTAAAGTCAGTCGGCTGCATATCATAGACTGTCTCTTCCCCTTTTAATTTTGGTTGGCCGGCATTGGGTTCTACCATGATTGGTGAATCAGTTTCAGCTCTCATCATCTTAACTATT
Organism: uncultured Halanaerobiales bacterium; assembly: GCA_964526845.1. GTDB lineage: Bacteria > Bacillota > Halanaerobiia > Halanaerobiales > M55B127 > M55B127. Next base: position 6,174 of record CAZGMM010000040.1, read on the forward strand.
TCAGCCATCTGTTTAGGACTTAACGATCCACAGTTAGTACCGATAATATCTGCCTTTTCTTTACTTAAGTTTTCTACCACTTCTTTAACAGTATTACCCATTACAGTTCGGCCGCCCTGTTCAACCCTATCAAATGAAATCGAAACAATTACAGGTAGTTCAGATACTTGTTTACAGGCTTTTAGTGCACAGACTGCTTCTCTTAAATCCACCATAGTTTCTATTATGAAAGCATCTACACCATTTTCAGCTAATATCTTCGCCTTTTGCTTATAGACATCGATAAATGCATCTTCTTCATATTCACCATAGGGTTTTAATAATTTACCGGTGGAACTTATATCTCCTAATACAAAAATATCGTCACCGGCTGCTTCTTTGGCAATCTCTACACCTTTTTTATTAATTAGTTCCACCCCAACATCGGCATCTTTACTACCAAGATATAGACTATTCATAGAAAAGGTATTTGTTATTATTGCATTACTGCCGGCCTTAATATAACTTTCATGAATTTCTTTAACTATCGACTGATTTTCTATATTATTTTTAAAGTTACCCATTACATCTCTTTTTTTAAGTTCAGTACCCATCGCCCCATCTAAAAGAGTTATCTTATTATTTTTTACGTATTCTAAAAAACCCATTATAGATACACCTTCTTTCTTTATTTAAATTTCTACTTTGATCTTTGTTCCCTCTCCTAATTTAGATTTTACTTGAAATTTTCCACCAATCTGTTTACTTCTTAATTCCATATTCTCAAGCCCATTTCCTTTTTTGATCTTATCACTATCAAATCCCTGACCATTATCTTCAATAGTTAATTTTGCTTTTCCAGAATTGTTATCTGGCTGTTTCTTAAAATTTACTATTACCTTATCTGCTTTAGCATGTTTTTGTATATTAGCTAGAGCTTCCTGGACTATCCTATATACCGAGTATTCCTGTTCCGGGCTTAATTCTTTTATATCATCTATTTCCTTTTCCACTTCTGTATCCTGTCTTGCTTCAAATAAATCTAAGTGAGTTAATAAAGCATCTTTTAAACTGTTTTTCTCTAAGGCGGCTGGTTTTAGTTCTTCAATCATATATTTTAACTCTTCTGATGTATTCTCAACTGTCTTTTCCAGATGGTTTAATATTTTAAAAACTTTTTCATCCTCAATATCTAAGGTCTTCATCTGGTTTTTGAGTGAACTTAATCCATAGGATAGACCATGGATATCCTGTGATATTGAATCATGCAGATCCCGCGCCATCTTATTTCTTTCTTTGGAAACCAATAGATTTTTTGTGGCTTCCTTTAACATCGTATCCTTTGCCGCTAAATCCTCTAAGTATTTATTCTCTAATTCCAGGATGGCCATCTTCTGTTCTACTTTCCAGTTATAATATTCCAGAGCAGCTATCACAACTGCAAAGATAACTCCGAAAACAATCCCCCAGATCATATTATTTCTCAAAGTATTAAAAAAATTTGCAACACTATTTTGAGTGAAAACAACAATGGTCAGCGTAATCGTTAATGTAATTACGACTGAGAATATGATGGTCTTTCTTATCAAAGCATTTTCTAAACCTCTATTAAGAAAGTATCTTTCCAAAAATGTAGCTAATAAACCGGCCAGCCCTGAGATAACAGCACATAATATAGGTATAATATAGATGTCCCAGCCGGTATAATCCCTGGTTATTAAGGTTACAATTAAAAATACTATACCAAATAACAATCCAAATAAGGAACTTACTTTCAAGTTTTGCCAATAACTGGCCTGCTTATTGTCAGGAATATTTTTATTTTTATATTTTTCTAAAGAACTAATTTCATTCTTATTGATTGTTATCACCACCTAGATTAAACCTTTCCGGATCGCAAATACGGCTGCCTGGGTCCGGCTGTCAACTTCCAGTTTGGCCAGAATATTTGAGACATGTGTCTTAACCGTTTTAATACTAACTACCAATTCATCAGCTATCTCTTGATTAGAAAGACCTCTACCTAATAAGGCTAAAACTTCCAGCTCCCTATCAGTCAAAGGCTCTATTAATTCTTCATTTTCAGCTTCACTACTAGTTTGGTTAACCCTTTTTAAGAGCTGTTCAGCTACTTCAGCCCCATAATATACTCCGCCCGTATTCACTGCTTTGATAGCAGCAACTAATTCCTCCGGTTTAGAATCTTTCATTATATAGCCGTCCGCTCCGGCTTTTAAAGCTTCATATACCTTGCTCCAACTGTTAAAGCTGGTTAAGATCAACACTTTAATAGAAGGGTAATCACTTTTAATTTGGGCAGTAGCCTCAATACCGTCCATTTCCGGCATCTGCAGATCCATTAATATTACATCAAAATCATTGTCTTTTTTAAGTTTATCTAATGCCATCAAGCCGTTATCTGCTTCTGCCTTAATCTCAATTTCAGACGTGTCATCTAAAAAAAGGCTGATACCCTGGCGGAAAAAAGGATGGTCATCTGCTATTAACAGTTTGATCTTTTCACCTGACATATTATCTCTCCTAATTTAAAGAACTTTTCTATATTATATCAACTTTACCATGATTTTTCACTTTTTTAGTTTTCGACCGTTATGGGTTCTCCGACTTGTGACTTGTCTTCTCTCTTTTTTATACTTCTTTTTTCCCATTTAACAAATAACCAGGAAAAAACCAGCATCTGGATAGTTACCTCCGGTGTTCCCACAAAATGTTCGGCTAGAGTTGCCTTAGTATAGATCAAACCTTCGATTGAGCCTAAAGTTGCTTCTACAGAACCTATGTAGGTTAAACCCCAGAGAACTCCGAATAATACTAACCAGCCTCTCTTATGGTTTACAATTACCTCATAGAATGGGTAAAGAATTAAAGCAAAGAACCCACCTCTGATAATCTGCAAAAAAGGAGCAGCCTGCATTATCGGAGAATCTATCGACCGAAAGTGGGCAAAGACCTGGGAAGTCTCAAAAACTTCCGCATAGTTAAAAACGTTCATGAAGACAACTCCTGCGACTGTGTAAGTAATTACATGTAGTAAAGTGAACCTACCAACATAACCCAATAATTTCTTTTTCATTTTTATCAACCTCTCTTTTATTTTTTGTTCTATAAACATAGTATCAGTTAACCTGTTTTATTTAATCAGGCATAAGTATTGATAAAAATGAAAAAAGACTGATTCAATATCAGCCTTTAGTCTTAGTCATTAATATCTAATTATTATTCAATTTCAAAGTTGTTTAATAACCAATCTACCGTTAGTTCCACCACTATGTGGTATTGGTCTCTTATCCCATGGGCCGCATCTTCAATCACTTTTAATTTAGAACTATTGGGTAGTATCTTTAAAGCTTTTTTAGATCGGTCTAAAAGTTCTTTTTCTTCTTCTCCCCGGTCTCCGTGGATGATGAGGACCGGACAATCTATACCCTGTAATATTTCTTTCTGATCGATTTCAGAAAAAGCATCCAGCATATCCTTACTTATTTTTCTAATCCCTGTTTCTTGATTACCCATTGTTAAATAACCTTTTTCTTTTAATTCTTCCATCTTTTCTTGAGAATAAAACTTCTCCCAGTCATAATCCATACTGCCCGTGATAGGACCGGTTAAGACCATGGTAGAAATATCCGAGTTATATGCTTTAAGACAGACTAGTCCACCGAGGCTGTTGCCGAAAAAAGCAATATTTTTAAACCCTTTTTCTTTCACGAATTCTACTGCCGATAAAAGGTCTTCAACTTCTTTATTAAGTTCTATTATGTCATCATCACTTTCCCCACAACCGCTGAAATCAAACTTTAATACATTATAGCTGGCTTCATTTAATCTCTCCGCAACTTGTTCAAAACGTCCCTGGGAAGATCTATCATTCATAAAGCCGTGGGCCATGATCACAATATGGTCAGATTCTGCTTTATATAAATCTCCGACTAAGGTTAAACCCCTTTTATTTTCAAATTCAACTCTCTCCATATTTTGAATACTCCTTGTGTTGTCCTTTTTCACAAGATTATATATTATTTAATCTATAGTTTCAATATTTTTCAAAGAGATATAGGCCATGATTATACAGCCAACTGCAATTGGAACCCAGAGAAATAGCTCGGCTAAACTCGTAGTTGCCCCATTCATATATGCAACTACCGAAGCTGAGGTGAGGGCGGTCATATATATAAACCCCTTAAAGTTCCAGACCACAGCCAATACATAGCCCCAGGCTTGCTGTTTTATTAAAGATATACCGCCTATTAATGCAACCGGTACTACCAGTGATAAGTCAAGAGCCGCTATCACATTGGTCGGATGGGCAACATTGGTTACAATAGCAGGTACCTGGTCGGTAAATACATAACTTAAAGATAATCCAATATGAAATACACCTAATATTATTCCTACAATAACCATATAACCGCCGATTAATTTTGTGGGTGTACTCTCTTTATAACTCTCAGCTACCTTTTCAATATTTATCTTCCTAACTAATAATAAAATACTGTAAAATGAGAGGGCAAAGATAGCCACATATACTAAGTACATATCATTTAGGGCAGCACTAAAAAGATAAAAGGCATAGTTATACAAGGAGTAAAATAACATGGCGAATACTAATAATAAGCCGAAGAGGGTCTTCTTTTTATATAATACGATCGATATTAAAAATATCGGCATGGCTAAGATAAAGGTAATTAGGTCAGTCCCATACCAGGCAGATTGAACAAAAAGATTGTCCTGATATAGCCCCTCCCTGAATATACCGCTCAAGGATGCAAATATTAATAAACCCAAAATTATATACAAAATAAAATCTGGTATATTAAACTGCTCTTCATTCATTTATTTTACTCCCTTCATGAGTTGTTTTAGACTCACTACAGATAAAATTAAAAGGACCGCAAACATAACAACAAATATCCATTGACCTAATTGCGCAAAGTAGCCCGAACTATTAATGATTGCATATATTAACATGCCCTGGGCTAATATATTCAATTTAATTGAATATTTCTTTTTCTTTAATAAACGATAACCGCTAACCAATAAAGCTAAGGCTGTTAATGTCTCAACAAAAATATGGATTGAGATCTCAATTGGAGTTATACTGAACTCCGGTAAATTACCGCTTAAAATAAAAAATAACCACTGACTTATCATTAATAACCCTACAAACATCGAATAATAGGATGGAAAAATCAATCGCAAAGCTCCCTTCAAATATAATCTCAACTTTATAATTTTTCTTATTTATATTCTAACCTCATACCCACACCTACTTCTTGTAAGTCAGCTGTTTCTGCTAAATGAACTCTGCTATTTAAATCAGTACAATGGCAGGCATGTAATTGCTTTAAATTAAGTTTTTCTAAATACTCTTTTGTCTTACTTAATTGTTTTTTATCCGGTTCCATCAGATGAAAACCGCCGATAATATCCACAACATTTTCAATCCCAGTTAGCTTTTTTGTTTGTTCAACAATATTACAGATTCCAGCATGGGAACAGCCGGTTATTATTACCAATCCTTCTTCTGATAAATAAGCTAAGGCTGTATCATCCCTGATATAATCTTCATGGCCCTCCGCTATTTTATCCTGATAACCGATCGGCTCCTTTGCTTCGAAATCATTATTTCTTTCAACCTCACCTAAATATATTAGTTTATCAGTAATCCAAATTGCTTCTTTACTCTTCGTGACCTTGAAAAGTTGGTTGATAACCTTCTCCGACACATCAACTCCAATTGAAGTATTATTGCCATAATACTTGTCATGGAAGCAGTCGGGATGGGCAATTATCTCTGGATATCCTTTATCGGATTCTCTTTTAGTTTCAAAGTAATGTTTGATTAAAGGATCAAGCCCACCTGTATGATCTATATGTCCGTGTGAAAATATTAAATAATCCACCTGATTTAAGTCCAGGCCCATCTGGTGGGCATTTTCAATAAAAATATCGGAATAACCAACATCAAATAAGATATGGGTCTCCCCTTCTTTTATATAATAGGAGAGGCCGGGTTCCCCTTTAAAATACTGATCTATTATGGTGTTGTTATCAACTAATACCGATAGTTCTATCAATATTTCACCTCCCCTATCTATTCTTTCTACTTATAATTGAAGTAAGTTCCAGTAATAAAACCACCAAGTTATTCCAATTGACCAGATTGTATAAATGGTATAGATACCTTTCTGGATTACATTCCATCTACCCTTAAACCAGATTCTCACATTCATTATGACAAGAATCACAGCTAAAACTGGTATTATCCAGAGGAAAAGCAGAATATTATCGAAAGCAGGTGTCACCTCTAGGAATAGGTACGGTACATTATATAGGGGATGGGTATTTGCTAGAAATATTCCGATCGCTATGAAGAAACCGATTGCCGCCACTGTAAATATAACTACCGTGATCTTCTCTAATATATATTTATTTCTAATATATCTTTTAAACAGTGATTTGATTAATACAATACTAAATACAATTCCAAACAGCGCATAACCAATTAGAAATATCAGGTTAAAGTTAAGTGTTTCATACCATTTTGCCTTTAACAAACCATTCGGGCCGTTTGTATAAAGTCGGTTGATTTCATCACCTTCCGGCGCATAAAGCTTATTACCGAGGTCTTTATCATAGAAAACCCGCGGGGAAATTTGTTCTAATTGATGGTTTTCCCTCATAAAGTTATAAGTGAGATTGCCGTCCTGAGTTAATCTAATATTAGTCTGTGTAATAATCCTAACAACAGATTGATAATCTGTAAAGTTACTTCTATTCGGATAATAAGTACCGGTTATTTTAGAATTATCAATAAAGTTGCTACCCGCTTCTTCAGGAACGATATCTCTATCAGATGGATAGTATCTATCTAAAAAGTTCTTTATTAAGGAATCCCTGGCTAAAGCAGCATCTCTACCGTTATAGGATACGAAAAAACCTAAATCTAATTCCGGGATTAAATATATACCGCTGTGAAATAAAAAGGTATCTCCTCCGTGTGTAATAATCCTGTAGCCATTATAGTTCATCTCGATAAAGCCGTGGGCCATACCAGAAAATTCTTCATAATGAGTAAAACTCTGTCTATGCATCTTCCGGGCTGTATCAGCCTCTAATATTCTATTTCCGCCAAAAAATCCATTGTTTAAATGAGCTAACATGAATTTAGACATATCAGAAGCGGTGGTGCTTAAAGAACCGGCTGGATAAGGCTGTATATATTCAAATTCATCTTTTTTAAATACACCGTTTATTTTGGCATAACCATAAGATACTTCTCCCTCAATATTTTCCGGTACCGGTTGTATTAAAGTACTTCTCTCCATATTTAAAGGATTAAATATGTTTTGTTCTACATATTCAAAAAATGGCAGGCCGGATACTCTTTCCACGATATAAGCAGCCAGGGCAGAACCATAATTTGAGTAAGCAATCTGTTCACCGGCCGGAAAAACTCGGGCTGGCACATGGTCTTTTAGATAAGTACCCAACGGCTTAACATTCTCCTGGGATAATACAAATAACTGTTCAAGGGTTTCTTCAAAACCGGCAGTGTGGTTCATTAAATCCAACATGGTAATCGGTTGTACATTTTCCTTGGCAAGTCCAACCACTTCCGCTGGTATTGCAAAGTCTAAATAGGTATTTATATCTGCATCTAAATCTATTTCACCGGCTTCGACTAGCTGCATAACAGAGGTCCAAACAAATAGTTTGGTACCAGAGCCAGGTCTAAATAATGTCGTATCCGGATGGACTCTACTTTCATTCTCTAGATCATAGTATCCATATCCTTCTTCCAAGAGGACTGCCCCATCTTTAACTATGGATAGAGTTACACCGGGCACATTATATTCTTCCATCTGAGAATGGATAAAACCTTCTAAAAAAGCTCTTACAGACTCTATATTATTTAGATCCTGAGCTTTTACATTTGAAGTATTAAAGAAAGGTAATGTTAATAAAATAAATAGTAATAAAAAAACCCAAATTCTTCTTTTTTTCAACGCTGCCATCTCCTTAGTTTTCTAATTTTTCCATGATTATTTCTTTTTATAAGTTAAATTTTTATAACCGAAAGTGAAAATAACAATTAAAGTAACAATTAATATTAATAACATATATATAGGTGGTCCCATCTCCAATTCAAAAACGGGGAAAATCACATATGTTGACAAATTCAACATAGTATGAAATATTAAGACAGCCAGGATACTACCACCCGTATTAGTATAAATCCAGGTGAACAAGATCGAGACAAAGACCATTAAAATCATTGAACTTATCACATAAGATACTGCTGCCTGATATTGAAGGCCTGCTTGTGAAATGAAATTGAGCGGTAAATGCCAGATACTCCAGATCAAACCTAATATGATACTGGCCACTAATGCATTATATCTCTTTAGGAGTCTGGGTAAGGCATAACCTCTCCACCCGAATTCTTCCTGCAGCGGGCCGCCCAGAAAAAGTATATAAATAAAATTCCCAATGATAGATAGCGGATTTGTTAAGATATCTATATCCGCTGGACCTGCTCCCAGTCTACCCGCAATAAAAATTGTAAGACCTGCAATTATCGGCATTAAAAATATTATTGGCAAATACCAAATTTTTTTAAATTTATAATCGAGACCTCTTTTTATTAGTTTAATAAGACCTTTTTTATTTTCTTTTCTGTAGGTCAGATAAAATGCGGCAATTAAAGGACCAAAAGGGGCTATATATAATTTAATATCCAACAACATCTCAGCCAACCAAAAAATCCAAGACCATCCTATTGCAATAATGACAAACAAAAGCAGTTCTCTCTTCTTTTTGGTTTTTTCCATTTTGAACTCCTTTAATTAATTTGAACTCATCCGGGTTTTATCAAATAAGATAAATCTATTTAGATCACCTATTTTTTATTAATACTTCTCTTTTATATTATAATCTATCTCGGTTATTTCCATATCATAATATTCATAATCACCAGACTCCAGTCTCCAAATAGCTTTAGCCTGTGTGGGTATTTTTATACCCGAAAATTCTTGATAATTCCAGACCGGGGCATAATAGTCTTCCAATCTATAACCCTCATCACTGTTATAATAACGCTTACATTCAAAACTGACCACTTTACCTGAATCTTCAAAATTAAAAACAGCTGAGCCACTCGTCCCTTTATAACTCATAGTAGCCCGGGCGGTATTGGAATCTATCTCCTCCCATTCTATGTATTCACTTAAGGCAGCGGTAGGGAACCAGACGATTTCGCCCAAATACCTGGTTAAGGTTCCTTGATTCATCTCTTTACCTTCTTCATCTACAACCGGAAAAAGTGATAATACTTTAATAAGCATTTTACCCTTTCCATCATAGTATCTATCTTCACCTGCGAAATATAACATGGGCATCATATTTACTCTCGCCTTCCAGACAAAGGAAGGTTCAACTGTATTAAAATACTGTTCAGCCTCCGTATCCATACCTTTTTGGCCCGGCTTTGTCCGCATCAAACCCACCTGTTTTAAACGGACTGTCTTTATTTTCTCTTTCCCAACTACTTGACTAAACTCAAGCCATCTTTTAACAGGTGCTGGTAATCCCTCTAGATCCTCTTCTGTTACCTTTGCAACCTGATCAACATTAACATCAGCAATCAGCTTATCAATATCATCAGCCACATTTTGATTAAAAGAACTTTCTCCAAATACCGATATTAGGTACACCAAAACCAATAATACTAATACAAGCCCTACAGCCCAATACACAATCTTCATTTTTTCACCTCAAAGTTTAGTTAGTCTCCTGTCTTTTTAATACCGAAATAGCTGAACCTATTGCAGTAGAGAAGGTAGCGTGTTCCGGAAAATGGAAGTTAAGGTCATATGATTTATTGTCCCTTAAAGCCTTTAAGATAGTAATGCCTTCCTCGATCTGGGCCAACTTACCGGTAAATACAATATCTTTATTTCCAGACATCCGAGCTCCAAAGACGGCCAGCATACCAATGGTCTGATATATGAGATTTAAGATACCCTTGGCATAGTCTTCTTGATTAGCTATCTTGTGGATATTTCCAAAATTAGAAGCAGTTACAGACTGGTTTAAAGAACCCACCTTTTCATTTGATATATCTCCGATAGTTAAATCTACCTTGTGTAGGTTCCCATGTTTGGAAAGTTCTACAATTTCATCAAAATCAATAATATTTAAAATTCCTTTCCCGAGGCCCAGTAATGTTCCACCACCGATACCTGTCCCGCCAATATGTTCAATCTTATTGCCGTCAACATTTACCATGGCTGTGCCGGTCCCCAAGCTTACCACCAAAGTTTTATTAATACCCGATAAAAAAGAACCTCCCAAACCGATTGCTTCAAATTCATCTATTTTAATGGTATTGATTCCAAATATGGTAGAATCTATATAGGATGAACCAACCCCAGTAATAGCTATCTTATCAATATCTTCAATATTTAATTTGTTTTTGGTCAGCATCTTGCCTAATGCTCCATATGCTGATGTAGTGGGATCACTTGCCTCAACCGTAAATAAATCAAAAATTTCATTATTATCAAGACCTACTATATCTGTAGTAGAACCACCGATATCTATACCTAAAATCATTAAAAACACCTCTGAATTAAAAAATTATATTTTGAATTTTTTGTTTAAATAAACCTTATAGCAAATTATTATTATATCCTACCAGCAGCCCAATTAATTCCCGCCAGGAGCATCCTTAGACTATGCTTTTCAAATAAGTGTTCCGGGGAGTGAGCTAATGATGTATAAAAAACGCATCCATCACCGAAATTTTTAACCCAGCTTATCGGCATCTTAACTCCTTTGAATTCTGCTGCAGCTAAAATCTCATTACGGGGATCGAACTGAAGGTAATAAGGCTCACTTGTTATCTCAAAATCTTCTAGATACTTAGTTACAGGATGGCTCTTATTTACTATCTTCACTGTAAAACTCTCTTCTTCACTGTCCTTAATATGGTTGCCACCAATAAAATGGTAGTAGTTGTCATCGATAAACCACTTAATTCCACCGTGGAACGTGGCTAGCCCTACACCCTCTCTTACAGCATCAAGCAGTGCTTTTAAATATACTGTACTTTTTATGCCTACAGACCAGATTGGGATTATCACATCATATTTAGTTAAGTCTTCATTGATTAATACTGCTAAATTATTTGTTGCTTTTACTTCATACTCATCTTTGATCAGTTCTTCTTTTAATATATTCGCCGTTAATTTGGGTTTGTGGCCTTGCCAGCCTCCCCATATAATTAAGGCCTGTTCCATACCAACACCTTCTTTAATAAAATATGGTTATACATACTAATATTTACTACTTTTTAAATTCTTTAAATCCAGATAAAGACCTCTTTTATAAAATTATTTTATAATTCCTTTTAATATATTTTTTATATTGTTTTTACTTTTTTCTAAATTATAGTGAGAATTATTCAATGTATACTTTTGTATCTCTAATTTAGAGATTAATTCTTTTTGAATATTGTCAATTTCTTTTAATCCCTTTATCGTTCCTTTTAAGCCCTCTAGATTTCTTTCCCGTCCAAATTCATAGTTTGTATAATAATCTATAAAGAAATCCAGCCACCATTCAGGTCTTTCTTCAATTACCTTATCAAAACTGCTCTCAATATCATCTTGCTTAAGATAAATTAGCACGGGATTCAGTTCTTCTATTATATCCTTCAGTGCTTTAATATAGGAATAGGCTGTATCTATAGATGCATTATTCCTTATTATACTGACCGTAACAGGATTTTGGATAAACACACATTCAAAGATATATACTTTGTCTTGATTTTTAGCTTTCTTCACAAACCTTTCCCATTTGTTTAAGATCAACTCTCTATTTAAATCTAAAGGAATTTCATATATATCATATTTTTTGATTGTTTTAAATAATTCTTTGGGAAAGTCATCTTCATATTCTTTGATCCTTTTTATATAGGAAATGAAGTATCCTTCTTTTCTCTGCTCAGTAATTTTGTCTATAAATTCTTCGTATTCGTTAAACCTTTTTATAAGACCTATTAATTGACCTTCAGTGAAATAGGCTACCCCATCATAATCAGCTGGGTGGTCTAGATTACCTTCTAAAATTAGTTCATTATCTATATTCATCTCATCCAATATTTCTTTGGTAAGTTCAGCTGTGGTAGATTTACCGGTACTCGGTAAGCCCTCAACCAATATTAGTTTGGTCTCCAATTTTTTCACCAACTTTTCTAAAATTTTTAATTATAAAAGCCACCATCAGAATTAATCACTTCTCCTGTTATCCAGGCCGCCTCTTTGGAAACGAGAAAACTAATTAAATTAGCGGCATCTTTCGGTCGGCCGAGCCTTTTAAAGGGGAACTTATTTTTAAGCTCTTTCCTTGTTTCCTGGTCCATCCACCCTGTATCTGTAGGGCCCGGATTTACCGTATTAACAGTTATACCCTGGGAGGCTACTTCTGCTGCCAATGTTATAGTCAGCGCATCCACCCCTCCCTTGGTAGCAGCATAAGCTAACTCATTTTTCATGGGGCCCTTAAACTGACCCGAAGTAAGATTAATTATCCGACCACCTTCTTTTTTATCAAAGATACGGGCAAAGTGGGAGCTTAATAATGTTGTTAAACGGAGATTTATATTATAATGGTTATCCATGATTTTACTATCGATATCCTGATAATTTGAAGTGGTAGAGTGACAGGCATTGTTTATCAAAATAGAGGGGGTACCTAATTTTTCAACAACTTCGTCTAATAGTACTTTAATATTATCTGGATTGGAAAGATCTATTTCTCTCTTAACACATCTAACATTATATTTTTCTATCTGGCTTTTTAAGATGGCAGGTTCACTTTCCTTAATCCCCCATTTTTGCTTTGCATCATATCTTGACCAATAGGTGAAGAAAATATCAATGCCCTCTTCCGCCAGCTTTTTACAGACAGCTGCACCTATACCTTTTAACCGGCTAGCCCCGGTTACTAAAGCAATCTTATTCTCATTACTCTTTTTGTTTACCATCATTTCACCTTGCTTTTTAAATCATTTTATTTTAAAAATTTATACCTCAATTTATTATGAACTTTGTCAATATAATTATAGTCCGCCTTTTTTAAAACCTTAATTGAAGCTTTATTATCTTTATTCACCATTCCCCAGATAAAATCTAAACTTAAATTCTTTAAAGCCCACTTGCTGAAACTAAAAACAGCTTCAGTTGCATAACCAAACCCCTGATATTTATTCTCGACAGCATAACCAATTTCAACTTCCCCTTGGAGAGGACTGAGTCCAATATGGCCAATTAACTCTTTATTCTCTTTTAATTCCAGTCCTAAGATATAAGGGTTTTTATCTGGTTCAATCAATGAATCATACTGAGAAATTAAAAACTGAAGAGTGGCTTTGGCCTCTGCTTTCGATTTATATACCTGATCCGGCAGCCACCTTTTGATTCCTTCTTCTGTACTTAGGTCATAAATCTGCTCAGTATCTCTTATTGTAAATTCTCTAATATTTAAATGATCTGTTTCTAAAATTATTTTTTTGTTCAAATTAACCACCAATCAATATTTATTTTTTCCTCGCTACAATCCTGGGAAAGCTAATATAATTACCATTATCCGCTTCCAGAAATTCAATATCCCCATCTTTTTTTTGGAACCCGGACTCCTTTAAAGCTTTTTCCCACTGCATCCAAATTGACCAACTGTTTTTAAGATCATCAGCCACTTCAATATCTACTAAACCTGTCTTACCCCAGTGAGTTTTCCACCACTGGCTGGAATGAAAGGAGAAAAAATCAGGCTCCCAGACCTCAGCAAGTTCTTCCGGTATTCTACCCTCAAATTCTTCTTTTACGCCCGGTACAACTATTCCGATCTGTCCGTTTTCTTTTAGGAATTTGTTGATATAAAGAAAATATAGTTCATCCGTGCCAAAATAGTGATAAGCATCTGCACTAACAATAATATCAAAAAATCCCTCCGTAAAGGGCAGTTCATGGGCTTCTGCCTTAATAGGATATACTTTATCTTCTATACCAAAGTCCTTTATTCTTTGATAATTATCAGTAGGTTCTATCCATAGATCAGCCGCCCAGACTTCTACATCAAATTCATTGGCTAGAAAGATAGAACTCATCGCCATTCCACAGCCCAAATCTAATACTTTCATGCCCGGCTTAAAATTTATCTTTTTAGATAAAAATTCCATAAGCCAAACAGAATTAGGACCCATCTCATTTTTAAACATCCAATCCAAATCATAATTATGGGAGCGTGGAAATTGTTTCATTTCTAAATTATTAAATGTCATTTTAACACCTCGAATTAAAATACGTTTTTTACGTTATTGACCAATTTTTTAATATCTTTTTCCTTATTGGAAGACCACTTAATGATACCCGATTCCACTAAATCGGCATTTTTAGATTCCAATAATCTTTTAAACTGTTTAATTGCCCTGGTCCCACCTGTCCAATTAAAGGGTAAACCTTTTGTTACAAAACAAAATGTCTTTTTATTGGCCAGGCTTTCCATCTTATTCAAGTGATTGTACCACAAAAACCTAGAAATATTTACCAATAAGTATATAACTAATTGAC
>CAZGMM010000041.1:0-20807 GCA_964526845.1 uncultured Halanaerobiales bacterium
GAGTAGGATGATCAAAATTGTATGCTTCCTTTTTATTATCCTGATCAGACGACCAGGTCCAATATGTGGGAATCACTATTGTTACTTTCTTCAAATTATCACCCTTTTTTAATTATTTTCTCTCCAATCATAAGGAAGTTCTTTAATTTTACCTGGTACATCACAAATATCGAGCATATCCAATGCGGCTCTCATTACTTTTAACTGCAAAACTTTATTATCAGGATCACCGAAAGGTGCCCCAAAGGGGAAATTTACATTTACGGTTCTGGGCGGTAATACTTTTTCAGCTAATTCCAGGAACATGTTTAAAGTCACAGTCGCAATACCATTTTTCTCCAGTTCTCTAGCTATCAATCCCACGGATTGATTACATACCGGTCAGGTAGGGGAAATTAAAGCGGCATCTACATCTTTATTTTTTAGTTTCTTAGCTAATTCTACAGCATTGGCTTTAAGTTCTTTTATTTTTAAACAGTAGCCCATAAAGGAATAATTTTCGTCAGCTAAAACTCCAATTTCCTTTTTATTTTCTAATTCTTTTAATAGTTGCAGGGGAAAGGCACAGTTCAAGTCCTTATTCACATATTTATGGTCATAATGGGTATGAGAAATCTTTATTAATTCAGGTTCTGTATCCTTTGGTATCATCCTATAAGAAGGATCTCCCATCGGATCATCAGTATCAAAAGGTTCGTCCTTTTTTAAATGAAACCCTCCTGAAGATATCAATACTATTTTTGCTTTGTTAATCTTCTTATCCAATTTGTTAAAAGGAACTTCCTTATTCCTGTTATCTTCAAAATCAAAATTAGGATCAACTTCCTCTCGCATGAACTCTACAATCTTTTTAAGGTCCATAATATCTCCCTTCTATTGATTAAATTTAACCCCTAACTTGATACTTTCAGCGGGATTTTTATCGACATAATATCTATAACTCTCCAAGATATCTTTAAAATTAACAACAGGTGTAATGATATCTCCACAGTCATAATATCCTCGTGATAACATCTGCCAGCAGGTCTTGTTTATCCTCTCTAAATCCCAGCGGGGATGGTCCCTATTCGGTTCACTACAGGCCCTGCTAAATATTATTTTAGGTATATTGAAATGGGCTTCTCGCCCTAAATTTAGATGTCCTTTTAGTTCTTTATACCAACCTACGATGGTTACCTTACCACCATAAGCAGTAGATCTGATAGCCGTCTGTAAGACGGGTGTATGACCACTGGTATCTATGGAGAGGTCTACACCCTTCTTGTCTGTATTTTGCTTAATTTCATAACCCACATCCGCCTGAACGGGGTCTAAGACAAGGTCTGCGCCTAATTTGGCGGCAACCTTTCTTCTCTTTTTAATTGGGTCTACAGCTGCTACCCAGACCGCTCCTGCCTTAAAAGCCATCTGGACAGTCAGTAAGCCTATTGCTCCAAGACCAAATACCGCCACTCTATCACCGAGTTTTAAGCTGCTGTCCCTGATTCCACCCAGGGTAAAACGGGCCGGATCATAACATAAAGCACTCTTCCAGTTCATATTCTCTGGTAATACTAAAACATCTTCTTTATTCACATACTGATATTCTTTTAATCCTCCATAACCCGCTACCCTTTGTCCTATCTTTAAATTATTAACTGCTTTTCCTTTTTCAACTATCGATCCTACCCACATATTCCCTAAGTCCATGGGAAAGACTTCTTCTTTTTCATCTTTTTTTAAAAACATATCCCAATCATTATCATAATATTCTTTTTGGAAAGGGCTTATACCTTTCAGCATTGTCATTTCAGTCCCGTGTTTAGGAGAACCGAACTTTACCCTCACCTTGACTTCATCCTCTTGAAGCTCTCTTTCTTTAAAATCTTTTAATTTAAGAGAATCTACTTTATCAGCAATTAAACCTTTGTACATATTATCTCCCCCCTAGATATTTTTGAGAATATATTCTAAACTTTCTTTTAACTGTCTTTTGGGATTATCCGGCTTTATGGCCTCAAAGGAAAGATATTTATTATATCCAATAGATTTTAAGGTCGTGAGATGTTTTGGGAAATCGATGTGGCCCTGTCCGGGCAGTCTCCGGTTGCTGTCCGAGAGATGGATGTGGTACAAATAGTCTTTAGCCTCTCTTAGACTCCTATCAATATCTTTTTCTTCCATATTCATGTGAAAAGTATCTGCCATTAGTTTAACTCCATTATTATCTAACTTATCGATAATTTCAATACCTTCCGATAACTTATTAATATAATGAGTTTGGTATCTTATTAAGGGCTCTAATAAGAGGTAAACCTCTCTCTTTTCCGCATATTCTCCTATTTCATTTAATGTATCAATAAGTAACTTTTCGTCTTGTTTAGGGGATCTCTCTCTGGGGGGGTATGGCAAGTAATCTGAGGTACCATAGATAGTAGGGGTTAATACACCTAAAGCCTTATATTTTTCAGCATAACTTAAAAGTTCCTTGAGATCCTGAACTGCTTCTCTTTGTTTTTGTTCATCTTCTGATAAAAGCCAACCCCGATGGCCGGCACAAATTATTGCTAACTTGATATCTGTACTATCGAAAGCTTCATTAACTTCGGTGGGATTCTGTAAAAACTTTTCTCCCGAGATTTCAATACCGTCAAAACCGAGTTCTTTCGTGTTAAGTAATAACTTTTTTATATTATCTCCGGGTATTAAAGTATCCTGACAGGCTATCTTCATAATTAAAATACCTCCTTTTTATACATTGTCTTAATTATATAACATATTAAGCAAATTATTAATTAAAGGCTATAAATTAAGGAGGTTAGTTCAGTTCTGTTATTAACTTCCGTTTTCCTGAATATATTATGCAAGTGTTTTTTGACAGTATTGATAGAGATATATAGTTCATCAGCCAGCTGTTTATTATTTTTACCATCAATTAGATGGTTTATTAATTCAACTTCTCTGTTTGTTAAATTAAATTCCTGCTCACTCTTGGCTAATTTTTTGTCAACCTCTTTATTTGTATTCTTTTTCATCATTTCAATTGTATTCAATTTAAACATCTGATTCGCCATTTGACCTTTTAAGGCATCTAAAATATGTAAATCTTTTAAGTTATAATCTGGATCTTTCTTTTCTCTAAAAAAACCGATCGTACCTAATAGTTTGTTTTTATAATGAATATCAACTCCACAGGAATAATATAGGTTATTAGTGGAAAGAAAATCATTAAAATACTCTGTCTTTCCCCACTCTCTATAATCCATAATCTCTGTACTTTTAATGGGATTTTTTTGATTAAAGGTTTTTTCCTTTATATCATCAATCGCATAATAATAATTTTCGTATTCCCAGATGGCTTTTTGAGATATGTTTTTACTCTGCAGTTTGTTTACATCTTGAGTTGTTTGGTTATAAGTAAAAAAGTTAGCCGCATAGTAGGGTATGATATTATCCATTTCTTTTATAACAGTATCTATATAACTATCCAGACTGTTTTTGCTGCCTGCTTTAAGCAGGAAATAATATAACTTCTCCCAGTCTTTATTTTTTATAAGATCCAAATTCTTCACCTCTACTTCAATATTATACTTTCGGGTAATACTAAAATTTATTTATGTTTGTTATAATTATTAGTAATTCTATGTATTTATTACAAATCCTGCAAAAAGAAAGGAAGATTTATGTGAAAAAAACTTTAGTAATTATTTTAGCCCTATCATTTATTTTTGTTGGCCTGGGAAATAGTCAATTGAAAGCTCAATATGGTTTTATTGGGGAAGGGCTCCCATATGGTGCCTCCGGTTTTATATCTTCTCTCATGTTAACTGATTGGCAGTCTGATTACTTGATGCCCATTGAACCAGCTGAACTTAAAAAAGGAGATTATCGGATCTATGGTAATGCAGCTAACTTCTCTACTCTATGGAAAGAAAGAAGATTTTTAGAGGATACTTTAAGTGAATCAGATGTGAGTATTATGAACTATTTCGTAGGCTTTGATACTGCTTTAAGAGATGACATATACTTCCATATTAACTATGATATCTCCCCCTGGCAGGAATATGATAATGATTATAATAGGGGAAAAACAAAGTTTCAACTATTAAATATGTTTTTAGATTATGAAATTGATAAAGATAAAAGATTATATTTTGGTTACACTAAAAATAAATTTTCCGAAAAAGAATATGACAGTGAAACTGAAGAATTTTATTTAGATGATGAACAGGATATTAATATCATCTATGTGGGCTTTGAAATGAGAGGTTCCTTCTCGAAATAAAATAAAGAAATAATGTACAATACACGAATCCCCCTTATATATTAGCTTATAAGGGGGATTCTTGTTTTTGTGCCTATTGGGTCTGATCCAACTGTTCAAACATTGCCCTATTTAAATTTTTGAAAGTACTTTGTTCACTGCCCAGTTCACTGGCCTTTTTATCCATCATATCAGTAAACACTTCTTCAGCATATCCTCCGTCGATATACTTATTTTCTGGTAAAGTTGAACGCATTGATTTAAACATTAACTTTAAGAATACAGCCGAGAAGTCCGCGATGGCTTTCTTTAATTTCTCATCACTTTCCTTACCTTGATTATTATTATTTAAGTTTCTAATATTTTCAATCTGCTGATTATCTTCGGCCTGATTTTTTATTAAGTTCGATCTCACTGACTGATAACTTTCTATATTCATCTATTTATCGCTCCCCGTTAGATTAATTCCAACTTGGCATGTAGGGCGCCGGCAGCCTTGATCTTCTGGATTATCGAAACTATATCTCTAGGAGTAGCACCTATAGTATTTAGGGCAGAAACTAGGTCTTCGATAGTATTTTCATTGCTGATCATAACTATATTGCCCTCTTCTTCTGAAACTTCAATTTCCGTTTCTTCCGTCTTTTTGGTCTCTCCTTCTGAAAAAGAAGGTGGTTGTGATACTTTTTCTTTTGTCTTTATAGTTACTGAAATATTACCGTGAGCCACGGCCACAGTAGAGATCCTGACATTATGGCTTAACACAATCGTGCCGGTTTTTTCATCGATAACTATCTTAGCTTCTATATTAGACCTTACATCAGTATTGTTTACCTGGGCAATAAAATCTACTACTCTACCTTCAAATTCTTCCGGTACATCTACCCTTACCGTACCGGCATCGCTGGCCCGGGCTATACTATCATATTCCAACTTATTATTTAAAGCCTTTGCAATATTATCAGCCGTTTTGAAGTTTGGATTCTGCAGCAGTAGATTGATATGATCTTTATTTAAATCAAACTTGATTTCTCTTTCTACTAAGGCCCCATTAGGAATCCGACCGACAGTAGGATGGTTTTTTCTTACACTACTACCCCCGCTCTGGACATTAAATCCACCGATTGAAACCGGCCCCTGGGCTACTGCATAAATCTGGCCATTTGCCGCTTTTAAAGGTGACATTACCAGGGTACCACCTTGTAAACTGTCCGCATCACCCATGGAAGAGACCGTTACATCTATACGGTCACCGGAATGGACAAAAGGCTTTAGATCTGCTGTTAACATGACAGCCGCCAGGTTTTTGCTTCTAATCTGATCTGGGGTAACATTAATGGAAAACTCCCCCATCATATTGGCCACACTCTGCACAGTGGCCTGACTCCGGTTTGAATCTCCGGTTCCAGCCAGACCAACAACAATACCATATCCGATCAGCTGGTTATCTCTTATTCCCTCTATTCTAGTTATATTACCGATCTTAACAATCGGGTCCTGGTTTTGAGCCTGTATGTTTAAGGTTAAAACCATAGGTAATATCAATAATACTGTTAAAATCAGTAATGATTTCTTATATTTTAAAATCAAAATAATAAGCTCCTTTCTCTTAAAAGATCCAGTTTACAAACTTTTCTAAAATGCCGGTTTCCTGTTTATTCCCCACTGGTCCTTCACCTTCATACTCAATATCTGCATTTGCGATCTTTTTAGATGATATTGTATTTTCTAAAGAAATATCAGCGGGACGGATAACACCGGTCAATTTAATGGACTGTTTCTCACCATTAATATTTATATTTTTGGTCCCTGATATCTTAAGGTTTCCATTCTCTTTGACTTCCATAATCTGGGTTGTAATATCTGCTTCTAAAGTACCGCTGCGGGAAGTTTGGCCGTCAGCTGAACCGGAATCAGAATATCCAAAACCAAAGGCTTTTAAGAAACTAAAGATTCCAAAACCCGCTTCTGCATCAACTTCACTTGCCTGGCTGGTACTTGTATTAGCGCTCTGAATAGCATTTGCATCTTCCTTAATTAAAACAGTTATTATATCCCCCTTTACGTGTTCCTTGCGGTCTTTATAGATATCTCCGGACTCTTCACTCCAGAGTGAATTACCTTCTGCCGAAAGAGCAGTTGTAAGTGTAAATATCATAATGGGAATCATCATTATTGTTAGTAGCCTTTTCAATTTTATTCCCCTTTCTAATCTTTAATTAGTTCTACTAATTGAGGGCTAATTACTTTTGCCTGAAACTTATGCTTATTTTTAGGATTTTCTACATTTATATATTGGCCCTGTTTGCCCCTTTCCCGGGCCACTACCATTAAGGTAAGTTCAACATCCCCAACTATTACTTTGGCCTGAACTCTATCTCCCCAGTTAATTAAATAGGGAGTATTATAGTTATTCTTTTTTAAAATATCCCCCTGTTTAAGCGAATAGGAAAGTTCAATACTTTGAGTAAATATATTGGTCTCTTTTTTAACAAACTTTTCATCTTCAACACTATCAACTTCAACCATTTTATATTCAAAATCATCTCTTTTTAACTTAGTACCCTGAGAAATATACTTTTTAGCTACATACGCTTCTTTATATACTTTAATATTAACGGGGATATAGAATCTCTTATATTCCTTTCCTTCAATATTTATGGTCACCGGTATTGTCATTTGGCCGGGCCTGATCTCACTATTTTCTAAGATTTCTAGTGAGTATTCTTGCTTTGGGATCGTAATTTTATCTTGGCGCATATTAATTTCTACAGTAAATTTATCTGAATTATTTTTTAATATATAGTTTAATTTATCTTTTAAAAAATCTTTTATTTTCTCAGCTTCGATCTGTTTGGCATCTCTTTTTATTGTAATCTGTTCGGGAAAATTTAATGTAAATTCATCTGTAGGAAAACCCTGTTTTTTTAACATTAACTTCACCAAAGCTTTATTTATATACTTCTTATAACCGGGTACAGGAGCTTTACCAAGGTCTATTTCACTGATCATCTTCACTTCTTCCTCTGTAATTTCATTAAACTCTGCAATTCTTCCGAGTTTAATGTTTTCTTCCTTTACCCTAACCTCTTTTTCAATAACTACTTCGAAGGCTGATAAAGGAACTGTTATTAAAATTATTATCATTATGGTTAGGATTAAAATAGATCTTTTATTTTTCAACTTAATCAAGCTCCTATATTATATCATTATCTTCTTAATTGATTGGCAGTCTGCAGCATCTCATCGGCAGCCTTGATTGCCTTTGAATTTACATCATAGGCCCTCTGGGCCGAGATCATATTGACCATCTCTTCCACTACTTTTACGTTGGACATTTCTAAAAAGCCCTGACTGATAGCTCCAAAACCCTGTTCCCCCGGTACACCGGTCTGGGGATCGCCGGAAGCCACGGTCTGCTGAAATAGATTTCTACCCAAACTATTCAACCCGGCCGGGTTGGCAAACCTGTATAACTGGATTTGGCCAATCTGTTCGGTTGTATTACCGGTTTTTATATTAACTGTTCCATCTGATGTGATGGAAATACTGGTTGCATCTTCCGGGATTACTATCTCGGGCTGTAAGGGATAACCATCTGCTGTTACCACCCTACCTGTACTATCTCTTTTAAAAGAACCATTTTTCGTATATGCAACGGTACCATCCGGTTTCATCACCTGGAAAAAACCGTCACCTTCCACTAATAAATCGAGAGGATTGTCCGTATTTCTTATATTACCCTCTGTAAATATCTTCTGAGTAGAAGCAACTTTTGAACCATGTCCTACTTCAATACCAACCGGTATTTGCGCCCCCTGTGCATTGGGAGTACCGGGCTGTCTAATCTGCCTATACATTAAATCCGCAAAATTTACTCTGCTTTTTTTGAATCCACCTGTATTTACGTTTGCCAGGTTATTGGAAGTTACATCAATACTTGTCTGTTGAGTATTCATTCCCGTCGCTGCCGTCCATAAAGCACCTATCATTTGAAATTCCTCCTATAATTTTTTGTTAACTACCTCTGTCAGTCAGTAGTTGTTATGCAGCTTCCAATCACTGGTCCAGCTGCACCTTTTTATTTTATGCTAACCTTCCCACATCATTAACTGCTTTATCCAAACTATTATCGATAGTTTGAATAACCTTCTGGTTAGTTTCATAAGCTCTTGTAGTCTGAATCATACCTGCCATTTCCTGTACAATATTCACATTTGAACTTTCTAAATAGCCCTGCATGACCTGCACATCGTCAGTAGGTAATCCCTCTATACCATCAGCTGTTTGGTATAGGTTATCACCGACTTTTGATAAGTTCCTGTAATCAGCAAAGTCAACTATATTGATCCTCTCACCTTCTAATTCTCCCAAGTAGATCTGGCCGGACTTGTCTATTGATATCTCCCGGCCCGGAATGGTCTGAATTGGTTCTCCGTTTTCATTTAAGAGTAAATGACCCTGTTCATTGATTATTTGATTTTGAGAATTAAGGGAAAAGCTTCCATTACGGGAATACCTTATTCCCTGTGGAGTCTGGACCGTAAAAAAACCGTCTCCTTTTAAAGCTATATCTAACTTATTATTAGTATGTTCTATTTTGCCGTGTGAATAGTCGGTATAATTTTCTGCAATATCAACACCTGAACCTAAAGCACCGAGCTCAGTCTGTCCACTCCTGTCAATCCTCGAAATCAACATCTCAGAAAATGTTCTTTGGACACTACTGGACTTCTTAAAGCCATCTGTGTCGGCATTGGCCAAATTGTTGGATGTAATATCCATTCTTCTCATATTGGTCTGCATAGCTGAAGCGGCCGTATATAATCCTTTTATCACAACATCTCACCTCCCCTGTAAGAGTAGAGTTTTGCAATCAATCTTGTTTCTCTAATACCTATTTTTAAATTTTTCGCGATCTTTTCAATACTTTTCTTTTGATTGAATTCGTCTAGCGCTTTTTTGTGTTTTTTGTTCAATTTTTCGATATTATCCTTATGCTTTTCTGTAAACTCTCTTTTTGCAATAAGCTGTTTTTCTTTTCTCTTGTTTATGGAATCAATAACTTTCTCATTGTACTGTAAACGTATATTGTTATAAAATACATTAATCGCCATTAAAATTACTAGCCAGGCCATAAAATCACACCAATCTTAAACCTTAACATCGATAACAGACCCCTTTATTTTTTTATTTTGCTTTTCTTTTGACTCATCTTGGTCTTCTTTCTGGTCTTTTTTATGTTTACTTTTACCGTCTCCATCCTTATCGATAGTTAGATTTTCACTTTTTTCTTTTTTATTAACCGACTTTTGCTTCTTTTTATCCTCTTCCTTTTGTGCCTGATTTAAAGTCTGCTGTTCATTGGCTGAATGTACCTGTTTCATCTGTTCAATTTTTTCTACCTCAAGGGACATCGGTATTAATGTGTTTGGATTAATCGGATCCGACATTTAACCTCCTCCTTTAAAGACCAAACCTTCTCAATTCTCCTCCCTCAACTTTAAATACGGTGCGGGTATGAACTTCCTCTACCTCATGATGGTATTTACCAATTTGTACCTTGACTCCTGGATATACTTTTCGCTTGGCCGTGACCTTACCCTTGGTCGCCTTATTAATTTTTGCAGATAGTTCGTTCACGATTTCTTCATTACTGTTTATCTTTTCTTTTAAATCACTTTTGGTCTCTACCAACCTATCATACATATTGGCTTTTTCTTCCGGCAGTTGGCCGTACTTTTCTTTCATTTGATTTAAAATATTGAGGGCCTTTACCGTTTTTAAATAGTTCGATTTGCATTCGGTTAAGGTTTCTTTTGCCTTATTACAGCGGCTCCTGGTATGGGGGTCTATTCCGGCCGAAACGATTGTTTTAGTCGCCAGGCTGGAACCGATAATATTAGCTTTAATCTCTATAGTTGCCCTTACTTCACCACCCACAATTAAACCTTTATGCCCGGTTAACTCTATACTGCCGGCTGCATGGATTGTGCTGTGCATAATTGCGTCCTTAACAAAGACATCTCCCTTACAGTTCACGGTTCCATTTTGGACAGTTTTGGTGGTCAGGTCTCCTTCACACTCTATTTCACCCTTGTTTTTGGCAATAAAGTTTTTATTGATCGTGATATCCCCACTGCATTTCAGGTGGGCCCCTTCTACATTCCCCCTTACATGGATATCACCTTGGGCCTTAACTTCAAATCCTTCGGTGACATTTCCCTCAATAAACACACTACCGTTAAAGTCAATATTGCCGGTATTAAAGTCTACATCTCCCGGTACTTTATAGACGGTAAGGATGTTCACTTTATCATTTTTATAAGAAATGTGGCCTACCTCGCTTGAGACTAAGATGTTATCTTCAGTAATTTCAGTATTTTCACCTTTGGGTAATTTCATATCTTCTGGTTTCTTTGGTGCAATGGTTTTACCCTCAATATTTGTGCCCTCTTTACCTTCGGTCGCTTCAATCTTACTAACGAGCTTGGCGCCGGCTTCTACATTATTAACAATACCCAGATCGTGAAAGTCTATACTGCCATCCTCCTGAACAGTACCCACATTTTTTCCAGAACGGTCAAAATGAAATTCTAACCTAGCATCCTCACCTGGTTGAGGGGCTTTCCCTTCTGCAACAACTATATCTTTAAGAGGGGTTTCGCTTTCTAAGATAAGATTAATACCGTAGTCTTTTAATCCATAAACAATATCTTTAGCTTTTAACTTTTCTTTGATATCGGCTTCGTTCAAATCTTTGCCTAAACCCTGGGGAGGAATATAATCTACTAAGGCCTTCATTTTATCACCGGATTTTTTAATTATTAGTTCTGCCTTTTCATTTTTTTGATATGAACTCAAATTGAACTTAACAACTTTTCCCATATTCAGGGCTAACTTGTTATCAATCCCGAAAGCTTTTCTCAACAGTTTGAAATTAATATCCTTTTTGGGGTGTAAAGTTATCTGGTATTTCTTTTTACTTAGTAAACTTGCAAAAATACCGTTCTTTTCTTCTACTTTTAGATCTCGTAGTTTAATATCTTTTTCTTTGGAAAGTTTTTGATAAGCTTTTTTAACTGCCTTCTCTTTGCTGGCAGCTTTCACTACTAAAGAATCCAATTAAAAGTCACCCTTCCTGGTTAATTGATTATTGGAACTCCTCTTTTTTTCTTGATAGATAACCTCGTAATCTGTATACTGCTTTTTTGTGTATTTGCGATATCCTGGCAGGTGATAAATCCATAACTTCTGCTACTTCTTTTTGGGTTAATTCTTCATAATATATTAAAGAAACCACTAATTTTTGTTTATCACTGAGATTTTCAATTGCATTTTTTAATATTTTAACGGCATTCTTTTTATCAAGTATCTTTTGGGGTTTATTTACCTTGCTGCTCGGCAGCCAGTCGATTAAAGATTTACCGTTAAGTTCTGAATAAATTGAAACCCACTGTGATTCTTCTAGCTTTTTTAGTACCTTGGTAACCTGATCTTTTGAAAAGTCCAGTTCAGCTGCAATTTCATCAATATTAGGGCTTCTATTCATCTTACTTTCTAATTCTCTGGTCTTGCTTTTAATAATTTTAGCTTTCTGCCTTAAAGAATGAGGGAGCCAGTCTAATTTACGGAGCTGATCGATAATCTCTCCTTTGATCCTTTTTTGGGCATAACTGTTGAACTTATAGCCCCGGCTAGGATCAAACTTTTCAATAGCATCGATTAGACCGATTATTCCATAACTTTCTAAATCCTCTAGTTCAATGCGGTCCGGCACATAAGTATTAACCCGGCCGGCCTGATACTTAACTAAATCTAAATATTCCATTATCAACTGTTCACGTGCTTTTTGATCGTTCTCTTCTTTAAAGCGCCGCCATAGTTCCTGGTTTGACAGCATATTATACCTACCTCATTCTAAAAATTAATTATTTTTCATACTCAATTACAGGTGGTTCCATTTCACTGAAATCATCTTCAAAATCCCAGCTATCTTCCTCATTAGTATTATCTTCTGTTTTTTGATCTTTATCTGCTGATTTTTCCTGCGGCTTAGCCTGGTTTTGACTGGCCTTACTTTTATCATAGGCACGGCCTGCTTTACCCGGCGGCTGTTGTTCCTTTTCATCTTTGCCCTTACTTTTTGAGGCATTTTCTTGTGCCTTTTTATTCATAACTTCCATTGCATAGGTGATTAGCAAGGTAAAGACAAAGGCCGTTAAAGCAAACTTGACTCCTGAAATTAAGATAGTAAAAAGTGGCTTAAATTGAATCAAACCGATAAGGGCTGTTACCATGTATACAATTAAAGCTGCAAAAGTAGAACCTGTTAATTTAAGTTTCATCCTAGATCATCCCACGCCTTCTCAGTTTTCTTTGGTAGTTAAAAAGAAATGAAATGATTTTATCTCTATCCTTTCTCCCTATCTCAATAAATTCTATGCCGGCTGTTTTGCTGTAACCGTCTTTGTTATGTTTGATCCTTACTATCCGACCCTTGATCAATTTATCAAGGTTTTCTATATTAAGATTAAATAACAACTTATCTTTTAAATTTAGGTCTTCTTTTAAGACCATAAGTAAACCGCCGCCGCTTAGGTCAATAGCGGTAGTTTTTTTAAATTTAGCTTCCTTATTCTCATCTTCTATATCTTTTAAACTCTTATACTTTATCTTCTTATTAACCTGCAGCCTGAAATATTTTCGACGCTGTATCCTATTAATATCATCAGTTTTCTTTAAAATTAGGGTCGGGATTGGATCTTTTCCCCGGTCTAAAATTTCAGTTTTCAACGAATAAAAAGCACTCTCACCTTCATACAGGAGCTGGACCTCTTCCCCTTTCCTTAAAGGTATGAGCTCTTCTCTTTTATAAATAGCCATGACCTTTATTTTATCTTCTACAAGGTCAGAAACTTTACTGTTATAGCTGCCCTGATAAGGCCCCTCTGAAATTACTACTTCTACGTTTTGATTGATACTTAAGTTCTTGTCGGGGTTAGACATTAAACACTTTACCTCCCTGGGGCAATCTGTCCGATTAATTTATAGAAAAAACTTTTAATTCCTCTTGATGGTAGATCAAGTTCTTTTCCGATTAGGTTCCCGGCAAGCTGTAAGAAGTAATCATTCACTTCTGACTCGGGATAGAGTTCAAAGACTGGGTGTTGTTTTTTGATTGATTTTGCGATCAAGTTATCATTTGGTATTGTCCCCAGTAATTCTATATCTAAATCTAAATATTTGCGGGCAGTTGTAATAAATCTCTCTATTATGCTGTCTGCCTCTTTTTGAGAGTCAACCCTATTTACGACCAGGTGTAATTTTCCCTGGTACTGGCTGCTGCTTAATAGCTTTATTAAACTATAAGAATCCATGATTGAAGTCGGTTCCGGGGTTAAAACGATCAATATCTCGTCTGCCGCTGTCGTGAAGTTGATTACAGACTGGCTGGCGCCCGCTCCGGTATCTAAAAGTATTACATCATAATTTCTTTCGATCTCTGTAACACCGCTTAAAAGATGCTTTATATTTTCGTTGCTGATATTAAGAACGTCATCTATACCGGAAATACCTGAGAGGACATTTAAACCATAAGGCCCGGTTTCAACGGCCTGTTTTAAGGAGCAGATGCCCTTTAGGACATGGTTTAAATCATACTTTGTTTTTAAACCTAACAGGACATCTATATTGGCCATCCCGATATCACTGTCGATTAAAAAAACCTCTTTTTCAAGTTCTCTTAAAGCTAAGGCAAGGTTAACGGTAATGGTTGACTTGCCAACTCCGCCCTTGCCGCTGGCCACCGCAATAATCCTGCTTTGTTTCTCCTTATCGCGGTTTCCTATATCGTCGAACTCTTTTATATTATTATTCTCCATATAATCTTTAAGTTTAGCCGCTTGGTTATTCATTGAAATCACCCATTAGGTAGTTATAGAGGATTTCTGGGTTGGCCTTATCAATATCTTCCGGGACATCCTGGCCAAAAGTAATATATGAAAACGGTATATCATACTTTTGACTTATATTAATGACATCACCATAAGTTGATGTTTCATCCAGTTTGGTTAAAATCATCTTGTCCGGCTTCAGTCGACTGAAGTTATCAACCGCAAATTCCAGGTCACGGCTGGACATGTTGAGACTGACCATCAGGTGAATTTCATCAACTAAATCTCCTTTAGTAAATTCATTTAACTGGCCTAATTCCCATTTGTTTTTCCAGTTGCGGCCGGGGGTATCGACTAAGACCAAGTCAGCCTTTTTACGACATTTTTTAACTGCTTTTTTAAATTCATCTCCATCATAAACCACTTTTAAAGGAATATTGATTATATCACTGTAAGTCCGCAGCTGCTGTACTGCCGCGATACGGTAGGTATCAGCTGTAATTAAATGTACTTTTTTACCTTCTTTGATGGCAAATTCGGCCGCGATCTTGGCAATTGTAGTGGTCTTTCCCACCCCGGTCGGACCGACAAAGGTAATTACCTGTGATTCTTCCGCCGCTTTAATAGGTACTGGTTCCCCCAGTAACTTCTCTAAGTAGTTTTTGGACTTTACTTTTAGATTATTCTCATCAATATTGCTGTCCTTGCTTAAGCTACCTGTTATTGTCTCTATGTTTTTTTCTCTCACATTCTGCAGTCTGAGGTACTGCTGGAAAGTTGTTAAAACTTCCGGCACTTCATCTTTGACCTTCTTATCATTCACATTGTTACTTAAATCCTGGATCATCTCTTTGAGATGGTTTATTTCTTTTTGGGTGTTTTCTTCAGCTTTTCGGGGTTCCTCAAGTCCGGCCAGCACTTCTACTTTTTCTTTCCCGAAAAAACCCAAAAAACCGCCTTTTGTAAATTTACGAGTATCGAGTATTATTGCATCTGCTCCTAAATCTACTTTTACTTTAAATATGGTATCTTGAATATTATCCCCTATATATTTTTTTACCTTCATTTAATTCACCACCGTTCCTAATACTTCTAAGTTGACATTTGGCGTCAGTTCACTGAAAGATAAAATGGTCAGCTGAGGAAAGGACCGACTTGTTAATTCTTTAAGCGGCCGCCTTATCATCGGGGAAGTAACCAGTATCGGTTCCTTGCCCTGCTGTAATAATTTCTGTGCTTCAGTTGAAATCGATTCGATTAACTGCTGGGCCTGCTGGGGTTCGACTGCCAGGTAGTTACCCTGGTCAGACTGTTCAACCGCCTGGCCTAAGTTTTCTTCCAGCTGCGGATCTAAGGTTATGACCGAGAGCTGGTTATTCTGGTCGACAAACTGGTTAGTGATCTGTCGGGACAGCCCCTGTCTAACATACTCGGTTAAAAGGTCGATATTTTTAGTATTCGGGGCATAATCGGCCAATGTTTCTAATATGGTAACCAGGTTGTTGACCGGTATATTTTCCCAGAGTAGATTCTGGAGGACCTTCTGGATCTCTCCTAAGCTTAATAGGTCTGGTAGTAATTCATTAACAACCGCCGAATTATTTTCCTCCACATTATCTACTAATTCTTTAACTTCCTGCCTGCCAATTAATTCATGGGCATGTTCTTTAATCAGTTCAGTTAAATGGGTAGCCATCACTGAAGGTGGATCTACTATCGTATAGTTAGCCATCTCGGCCTCCTCTTTCTGGCTTTCATCGATCCAGATGGCCGGAGTATCGAAGGCCGGTTCCTTGGTTTCGATACCTTTGATATCTGCCGTTGTCATACCAGAATCCATGGCCAGATAATGGTCCGGCACAATCTCAAACCGGCTTATCTCCACTCCTTTCAGCTTAACCCTGTAAATATTGGGTTCTAACTGTAAATTATCAAGGATCCGGACCGGGGGAATAATAATACCTAATTCCATGGCCATCTGCTTTCTGATCATAGAAACCCTATCAAGAAAGTCGCCGCCCTGTTCGGGCAAAACAAATGATATCAGGTTATAGCCGACTTCAACTTCAAGCTGGTCGACTTTAATGATATTTTTAATCTCATTTTCACGGGCCTGCTGCATCTCATGGGGTGAAGGCTCTTTTTCTTCCTCAATTTCCTCGGTTTCTTCTTTAATAGTAGTTCTAAGTATAAAGCCTAATCCGCCCATCACAATGGCCATCACGAAAAACGGTACTGTCGGCAGGCCGGGCATAAAACCTAAAATAAATAATACAATACTGGCTATAAAGAGTGCCTTTGGCTGGCTCATCATCTGGTCTGACATCTCTTCTCCCATGTTTCTTTCTGAAGCAGCCCTGGTTACAATCATTCCGGTCGCTGTCGAGATTAGAAGGGCCGGAATCTGAGAAACTAAACCATCACCCACTGTTAAAAGGGTATAGGTCTGGGCGGCTTCCCCGAAGCTTAAACCCTGTTGGGCCATGCCGATAATCAAGCCGCCGATTATGTTGATGACAGTAATGATGATACCGGCAATGGCATCACCTTTCACAAACTTACTGGCACCATCCATGGCCCCGTAAAAGTCGGCTTCCTGTCTGATCTTTTCTCTCTGTTCCTGTGCTTCGCGTTCATCAATGATACCTGCATTCAGGTCAGCATCGATACTCATCTGTTTACCGGGCATCGCATCCAGGGTAAAGCGGGCTGCTACCTCGGCCACCCTTTCGGCCCCTTTGGTGATTACTACATACTGGATAACAACCAAAATCAGGAAGATGATAAATCCTACCACATAGTTACCTCCGACCACAAAGTTACCAAAACTAGCAATTACCTTACCAGCATAACCCTGTCCTAGGATAAGCCGTGTTGTTGAAACATTAAGACCCAGTCTAAATAAGGTTGCAAATAGTAGTAAGGAGGGGAATACTGAAACCTGTAACGGTTCATTTATGTAGATACTTACTAAAATTATTAATAAGGAAAATGTAATATTTGCTGTGAGCAGTAGGTCCATTATGATAGTGGGCATCGGGATAATGAACATGATGACGATTCCGACTACTGCAAAGGCAAACAGAATATCTACATTATAAAATATTTTATTTAATGTACTGCTGTTAGACGCTGAGGGCATGCAATTTTACCTCCAAATTTCTAATTAAACTATTAGTACCTGTTCTCTTTTTTGTATACGTAAGCCAGAATCTCTGCCACTGCTTCAAACAGTTCTTCCGGAATAAAGTCTCCTATTTCACACATCTTGTTTAAAGAACGGGCCAGCGGTTTGTTTTCGACAACTTCGATATCAAGTTCTTTTGCCTTTTCCTTGATCTTTAAAGCTACATAACCCTCCCCTTTTGCTAATACTTGCGGGGCCTCCATCTCCTTGATATCAAACTGGAGGGCAACCGCAATATGAGTCGGGTTGGCAATTATAACATCCGCATTTTCAACCTCTGACATCATCCTGTTTACACTCATCTGTCTCTGTTTTTCTTTTCTTTTTTGTTTCAGCTGGGGATCGCCTTCCATTTCTTTTCTTTCTTGTTTTACTTCATACTTGGTCATCTTAAGATTCTTTTTATGTTCCCACTTCTGGTACATAAAGTCCAAGACCCCAACCCCTATTAAAAATATGGTGATTGCCACAGCTGCCTTGTAAATGATGGTCCCGATCATCATCAGGGCGGGCTGAAGGCCCTGTTCGGTCATGGTTACTAAATCCATGATCGAGTTTTTTAAATAGAAGTATGCTATTACGGCAATTATTATTATTTTTAAAACAGATTTTACCATCTCAACTAGACTTTTAAGTGAGAGTAACTTGCCGAAACCCTTTATGATATTTAAACTATCTAACTTCGGTTTTAAGCTTTCACCTGTAAATAAAGGGCCGACCTGAGTAAAATTAATAATAATACCCATAACAGCAGATGCAATCATGACAGGTGCCACCAGGGAAACTACATAAAATATGGTTTCCATTAAGATATTATAGGCGGTAGCGATATCTAAAGTAATGACCGTCTGAAATGATAGATGGTCTGCTACCTCCATGGTTAGGGAATCCATCATTCCGGAAAAGAGGATATATAGGACCGAAAAACTTGCTAAGAGAGTAAAGGCCTGATTTAATTCCTGACTCTTGGCAACCTGGCCTTTTTCACGGGCTTCCCGCTTCCGTTTCGGCGTTGGTTCTTCCGTTTTTTGACCTGTTGAATTCTCTGCCATCTTCTTCCCTTTCTATATTATCCAGGTCCTAAGATATTGATTAACTGGATAATTTGATCCAAACCATTATTTAAGATATCTGAAAAGTAATAGACTAATATTTCAAAAGATAGGATCAATAATATGAATCCGATTAAAATCTTTAAAGGTAAACCTATGATAAAAATGTTCATCTGAGGAACGGCTCTTGCTAAAAATCCTAACATAATATCTACGATAAATAGGGTCCCCATGATCGGTAAGGCTATTTTAAAGCCGATTATAAATAAATCAGCACTCCTTCGGAACAGAAACCGCCAGAGGTTTGCATCATAAGAGACCTGCCCTAACGGGATAATATCAAAAGACTTATTTAAGCTCTTGATTATCATCAAATGTCCGTTAATCGATAAAAATACCAAGATTGTAAATATATTTTTGAACTGACCGATAATCGGTGAAGATGCCCCTGTCATCGGATCCACTACATTGGCAATTCTAAAGCCCATCCTGAGATCGATAAACTGACCGGCCAGCTGAATTGCTGCAAAAAATATGTAGATGATAAAACCCATAAAAATACCTATCGAAAGCTCTTTTATCAAGTACAAGATTACTTCCAAATCATGAGCGGGAGCGGCAATATCGGCTGCCTGGTAGGTTAATAAAAAGGTTATTACAGCCATTAATAATGCTAATATTACTTTTACCTGTCTTAAGATTGCGACACTGCTAAAAATTGGGGTTATTAAAAATATCCCAAAGTACCGCGCCATGATTAAAAAGAATAAATATATTAAATTAGGTGCTAATAAATTGGCTGCCATAACTATTCATCCCATCAAATATAAAGAGGTATACTCTGAAAAAGTTCGGTTACAAAATCAACCACCGTGGTTAAAATCCAGGGTCCTAAAAATGCGATCGCCGCCAGGACGGCAAATATTTTAGGTACAAAGGCTAAGGTCTGTTCCTGTATCTGGGTAGTAGCCTGTAAAATAGCTACAATTAAACCGGTTAAGAGACCGGCCCCTAAAACAGGAGCAATCACCTTTAATACTATATATAATGACTGTCTACCCATATCTACAACTGCACTTTGATCCAAAGTAAATCTCTCCTTAAAAAGTTTGTACCAGTGAATTAATAATTAAATGCCAGCCATCTACTAAAACAAATAATAATATTTTAAATGGCAGTGAGATGATTACCGGTGGTAACATCATCATTCCCATTGACATCAAAATACTGGCCACAATCATATCTATCATTAAAAACGGTATATAGATCATGAAACCGATCTGAAAGGCTATCTTAATTTCATTGGTTAAAAAGGCCGGGATTAAAACATAAAGCGGTATATCTGCCTGGTTTTCCGGCCGCTCCATTTCAGACATTTCTACAAATAAGGCGATAGAATCTTCACTCGTCTGTTTAAACATAAAGTCCCTTAAGGGCTCTTCGGTCCTATTATAGGCCTGGTCTATACTGATCTCTTCGTTAAGATAAGGCTGTAAGGCTTCTGTATTAACCGTCTGCCAGACCGGGGCCATGATAAAAATTGTTAAAAAGATGGCCAGTCCAATTAAAACCTGGTTAGGCGGCATATTCCTTATCGAAAGGGCTCTTTTGATTATTGAAAAAACGATGATTACCCTGGTAAAGGAAGTAAACATAATCACGATGGCCGGAGCCAGGGATAATACAGTTAAAAGACCTAATATTCTCAGTGATAAAACTAAATCACTGCCCTCACCTGACTGGTTGGGCGATGAAATATCCAGACTGATATCGGGAATATTGAAACCTTCCTGGGCATAGGTATCTATATTTAAACTGAACAAGATAAATATTATCAGTATTAGAACTAAATACTGTTTATTGTTCCGAATCACTATCGTTCCTCCCCAGATACTTCCTGAAAAATTCTTTAAACTGTACTTGTGTACTTGTATTTCCTTCTTTTAGTTCTTCCACATCGAAGTCAAAATCAACGGACTTCCATTTATCCAGCTTTTCAATCCTGTTTTCGGTCTGACTGATTAAAATAATCTCATCGTTTACTTCTACCAAAAAGAGGCCTGTTTTAGAACCCAGGTATAGTTTGTCTATAAGCTTCATGTGTTTACCGGACTGTACATTTAAGACATTTTTCTTAAAGAAAGTACTTAAAAAGTATATTAATCCCACAATTACTAACAGATAAAAGCCTATCTTTAAAATTTCAAAAGTATAATTCATTTTGTACTCCTTTACAGATCGCTAATTCTTTCGGCCGGGCTTATGATATCCTTAACTCTAAATCCAAAGCTTTCATCGATAACAACGACTTCACCTTTGGCTATCAATTTTCCATTAACATAAAGGTCAACTAATTCACCGGCTAACTTGTCTAACTCAATAATTGAACCTTCGCCTAAGTCCAGTACCTCACTAATGGTCATTCTGGT
>CAZGMM010000042.1:0-10987 GCA_964526845.1 uncultured Halanaerobiales bacterium
CTACTAGAAATAGACTGGCCTCGATGGCCTAATACCGAAACTATCATTGCGTAGTTCATAAGAAAGTTTCGGTACAAGTTTCTTTAAGGAATCCTCGTTCGTGACAATAGGAACGGGCGGGGAGGATGTCAAGCCCTGCACTAATTCCTAATATCATAGTTAAAAGCGGTTAGTTAATAACCGCCTTAAAATACCTCCTTAACGTTTATAGATTATTATCAATATATTTGATTAATCTGTCTCGATACCATTGATTATCTTCCTTAAGTATTTGTGTGACTACCATGTGTTTTTTATCTTCTATCAACCATAATTTTGCATTTTGACCGGCTGCTTCTTTTAACTCTCTTGCCTGGTGAACATGAATCTGTTCATCTTGTTGCCCGTGGATTATAAAGATAGGATCTTCAACATTTTTAATGGTATTAATAGGAGCATTTGCTATAGGGGCAGTATCATATTTTAAAGCTAACAGAAGCCTAATACTGGGCTTAAAAGCCTGGACTATAATTTCGGGTATCTCCTCTCTTCTCATGTAATCCAAAAAGGTAGCTTCATGGGAAGCAAAGGAGCTCACACTGATCACCATATCAATACTTTCAAATTTGGCAGCCGAGTTTATGGCGGTTGCCCCACCCATAGAAATGCCGTAAAGGAATATATCTTTACCTTCATATTTTTCCTGCTTATTTATCCAGTCTAATAAGGCCTTAACATCTCTGGTCTCAGTATATCCAAAACCAATCTCATTTCCATCACTTCTGCCGTGGGCTCTTAAATCCAGGCAAAAAGCTGCAAAATTTTGGTTATTAAAAAACTTACCGAAATTTAAAAGGGCCGCTCCGTCCTGGCCGTTCATACCATGTATGACAATAGCGATTGCTTTCGGATCTTCCTGGGAAAACCGCCAGGCATTAATATTCAAACCATCAGATGTAGTTACCTCAATACTATCTATCATTAAACCATATTTATCTACTAACTCACTGTCTGTCTCCACTCTTGTTTCTGCCATCTCAGACAGTATATTATTTGTGAAATATGTAATACCGCTGAATACTAATATAGTTAAGATTATAATTGCTAGCAAACTAATTTTTATTAATCTTTTAAACATCTAAAAACCTCCAAAATTTTTATATTATATACTCCTATTTAAGGTTAATTGTTTTTTGTTTTTTATTGGGGATATAAAAAAGGAAACCGATTATCAATCCATATAAACTGGCAGAAATAGTTGTTTCAATTGTATGGGCTACTAACACTTCAGGAGGGAAAAACCCCTGTGCCATTATTATTTGAAAACCATGATAAGCAAACAATAGGAATAAGCTTATAATTGTTTTCTTCTTACTGCCGTTCATCATTAAAATAATCGGTACTGAAAATACAACCCAGAGTAAACCTCTTAAAAAATGATAGGGTAAAAACCAATTCATATTTCTTATGTTATCTAATATTTGATTAATAAAAGAAGTGTTTTCTCTAATACCTGTATAAAATATTCTAACTTCATCAAACTGCCAGGCTATAAAATAGCCAAAAAACAGATACAGTATTATGTATATGAATGCAAATAAAATAGCCTTCTTTGCCCATGTAACCAAATTTATACCCTTAAATATACTTTTTGTTTTTAATCTTGCCTTTTCTTTATTACTTCCAAATAATATTATTGAAGCAGATACTAAAATTAAAGTAGTTAAAAGTCCCCTTATTAATATATTCATTATTTCTGTTACAGGCATAAAGCTAAAAGCTTCCTTGAAATATAATGTTTCAATCTGAGCCATGAAATATTCTATTCCAAAAAAACTTATACACATTCCGATAAATAACCTGAATCCCTGCCATTTAGAGAATTTTACTATTAATGCTAGTGTAATAGCTCCTATGAAGGATACCAAAAGCATTAAAATAAATAATTTACTCTGCATATCTTCTGAAATCCGGGACTGAATTTCTGGTGAAACTGGTATAATAACAGTGGGTAAAATAATAGCTCCAGCTACAATAATCGTTAAAATAATTAATTTAATTGTATTTAATAAATAGTTTTTCACTACTTCATCTCCCTTTTAGTATTTTAATCTATTTAATTTTTATTTTACAATACTCATTTAGATTAATTGGATTATAATCTAATTTATTTGCTAACTTTTTACATATAATAGACACTTTTTTAGCAGTATCCGCAGGAAAATTATTTAGTAATTTTATATATACAATTGAATACTGTACAAAATAAGCTTTATTAGAAAAAGAAGCAAATAATTTTAAAAAATTGTTGCCTAAAATGGGTATAATAATTGGAATAGGTAAATAAATTATATTTTTATTTAATTCTTGAGATATAATGATACTTGCTTCTTTAAATGAATATGTATTGGGACTTGCAACCTTAATTCTTTTTTTAATGAAAGCATCATATTTTATGATCCGACTGCCAATCCCCCAAGTTCCTAAGAAGCTATAACAGTTAAACTTACAGGTCTTCCTCCTGGTACGACCATAATTTTCCCTTTAATCATTGAGAAAAATATTTCCATAGAAGGAACGGCCCCTATAATAATCCAATTTAGATTAGATTTTTTTATATATTCTTCTATCTCTAATTTGATTTCAGTACTTTTTATATTATATTTTTTAACAAATTGTTTATTTAAATCATAAGTAGAAATATATATAATTCTTCTCATATTATGTTCAACTGCTTTTTTCAAAAAACTTATTACTGCAATTTTCTCAATGACTTCAATATTTCTAATTGAATTAGGAGTAAAAGCAAAAATGCTGATTACTACTGCATCCACATTATCTAATAATAAATCATAGATCTTCTTGTTAGTTATATCACCTTCAATAATTTCAACATTAGAACTTAAGATTTTTCTGCACTTTTCTTATTTCTACTTAATGTTTTAACCTTTTTTTCATTTCTTAACAATTTTTGGACTACATGTTCACCAAAAAGACCAGTTCCACCCAAAACTAATATCTTTTTTTCAGCTACCTTCATATTTAAAACCTTCTATCATCTTATTTTAATGCAAGTTCAACAGCTTGACTCGCATGTAACATAGTTGTATCAAAAACGGGAATTACACTGTCTTTTTCTTTAATTAATAAAGGTATTTCTGTACAACCCAATATGACCCCTTCAGCTCCTCTTGACTTCAAGTTCTCAATTATCTTTTGAAATTTAACTTTAGATGATTCATTTATAATTCCAGAAATAAGCTCTTTATAGATTACTTCATGAACTATATTTCTTTCTTCTTGTTTGGGTATAATGACATCTATCCCATAATTTTCATTTATGCGTTTTTTATAAAAGTCCTGTTCCATCGTAAATTTAGTCCCTAGTAAACCCACTTTTTTCATGTCTCTACTTTTGATCTCATCAGCGGCTGCATCTGCAATATGTAAAAGTGGAACTTGAATACTTTCCTGTACCTGGGGAGCCATTTTATGCATGGTATTAGTACAGATTAATACTAAATCAGAGCCCGCCGCTTCTAACTTCCGACCTATATCCACCATTTTCTCGGTCAGTTCTTCCCATTTGCCTTCATGCTGCAGTTTCTCATATTCAGCAAAGTCCACGGAATACATGATACACTTAGCAGAATGGGGCTCACCCAACTTTTCTTTGACCATCTGATTGATTATCCTGTAGTATTCTAAAGATGATTCCCAGCTCATTCCGCCGATTAAACCAATTGTTTTCATTAGCTCTCCTCCTTGTAGTTATCAATATTTACATTTTTTAATTTCTGTTTTCGGTAAGTTAAAACACTTAAATTAAAACCATCAATTAGATTATGAATAATGATTGGATACAGCAAACTATCAGAAACTTGAAAACTAAAACCCAAGACCATAGCTGCTATAAATCTAGTTGGTACCATACTGAAAAAAGATCGCCAGCTTTCATTTTTAGTATAGACATTGGTAACATGGGCCAAAACAAAAATTACACTTGCGATTATTGTGGCATAGGAAAAATAAAATAATTTTCCTTCAATTAGTGTGCTTAATGTCCCCTGCACAAATCCCCTATATAATATTTCTTCTACCGGTCCTACTAAAACCCATACATAAATAAAAGTCCAGATATCTTTTTGATTCCCGTACTTTACTTCATCTAATTCTTCTTTGGGGGTAGTAAATACCAAAGCAGAACTAATTAATGCTAGTGGTAAACCTATATACATTACTGACCGTATGCCAGCACTACTATTACCCATGGTAAGGCCAGCCTCTGACAGAGGTAATTCAATTACTCTTATTAAAAGTAATGAAAGAACGACACTTAATGGGGCCATTATAACCTTGATTTTAAAGACTTTATGGATCTTTTTCTTTACTATTTTATTTTTTATTGCCTTCATTATCACTATGTGGGATACAAGAAGGGCTATAAGGTAAATATATACCATTTTACCATCCTTTCTGACTGTAAAAATTAATTATTTTATTTATATGTATATCTTACTTTTTTGATTTTTCTTCATTTCTTTATTTCTCCTACTGTGCCGTCAAATCTAAATCCGTTCTTTTCGTAAAATTTGCGCGAACTTACATTATCTTTTAATACCCATAAGGTTATTTTTTTATATCCTCTCTTTTTTAACTCTTTAATGCCCCATTGAATAAGTTCGCTGCCCAGCCCCTGGTTATAATAATCAGGATGGAGGTAGATCCCCCAAATTTCGCCTGTATCAGGACCATAGTCCTTATCTCGGTTTTTTCCCAGGGTGATAAAGCCCACTACTTTATTATCAAACAATAAGACAGCAGTTTTTTCTTTATTTTCTCTAATTGCTTCTTTAAATTTTTGCACTCTTCTTTCAGCATCTAAGTTGTTTAAAACTTCATTCGGAATTATACCTTTATAAGCTGCCTGCCAGCTTGCAGTATGAAGTTCTCCTAATGCTTGAGCATCTTTTTCTTGGGCCCAACGTATTTTGCACTCCAATCTAAACACCTCAAAAAATATTTATAATTATGTAAAATTTTACCTAAAATAAAAAGTTAATTTAACTCTTTCCGATAATTCAATAACTTATTTTCTTTAGTAAAGCCCATCTTTAAAAGACCTTTTTCCATGGGATAGTTTTCAATATCGATATCAGCTATTATTTCATTTATATCCCTTTTTATTAGATTTTTAATACCCTTATCTAAAAGATCAATTACATAACCGTTACCTCTTTTGGCAGGTATCACACCGATATAATTAATTGTTCCTAGATCTCCATTTAAATGTTGAGGAATAACAAGGCCTACTAGATCTTTATTATGATAAGCTATAAACCAGTTATCAGGAGAGTAATCTATACTTTTTAACGAACAGTAGTGTTTTTTGGCAGCTTTATACTCACCATCTTTTTCTATATTCAGTTGATCTTCTTTATCAAAGGTACCCCTAGTTACTTTTTTTATAATTTCTATAAAGGATTCTTCCTTTATTTCTTTTAATGATTTATACCTTAATCTATTGTTTCCTGTATAATCATATTCAGATATGTCTAAATTGTACCTCTTTTTTGCCTGGATTTGGTCAAGTCCGACATGTTTATATAATTTTTGACTTAAAATAAACACTTCTCCCGCGGAGGAATCAAGCTGGGAATCTATGTGTTTTACACCATAACTATACATGGCCTTAAAACTTTCTTTTAATAATTCTTCCCCAATTTGAAATAATTTATCACTCTGCCAGGGCAGGGATAATCCAAAGATTCTAACTTCTTTATGGTTATCAGCTGGTGCCCAGTAACCCACTCTTCCAACAATTTTATCCTTTTGTGCGATCGTAAAACACCAGTTAGGGAATGATAAACCGTTATTCCAGAGATTTTTGACAGCTTTTTCAAATTGGGCGGGATCTTTATCCAGACCTGTGAATTCTTTTATCTCTTTTTTATTGATTGTTTTAACTTCCATACTTTTACCTACTTTCAAAAATATCAATATTTATAATTGTTCATAATATAAGTGCTCTTTATTTAGCTGTCCATCTAAAAAAACTGTTACATCTACCGCTTCTTCAGGACAGACATCTTTACATTGCTGACAAAAAATACATTCAGAGGATAAAACCCTTTTTCCTTCTTTTTTATACTTCAATATTTTTATCCCCATCGGGCAGTGTTCTTCACACAGGCCGCAGTCTATACATTTATCAGGTTCAACTTCTATCTTAAGAAGAGAAAACCGCGCCGTTATTTTCTGCAGGGTTGGAATTGGACAGATATACTTGCAGAAAGCTCGCCTATCCTTTAATAAATAGGCTAAACCTATACCTATTATGTAATATATTATATTACCTACAGCCAACCAATAGAGGGCAAGATTTAAATGTGAAAATATATTATCACTCTTCAACCAAAAATATAATACAATTGATAATGATAATATGAAATGAATATATCGTATTTTACCCAAATTCTGTTTTCTCTTTTGCCGCTTGTCCCCTGGTAAAAAATCTAATACCATGGCTGTCCAGCAGGCCCAGCCACACCAGCCGCGGCCGAAGATTAAAGGACCGATTATCTTTGCAATAAGGTAATGGAGGGTGGCTGCAGCAAAAATACCAGCCAATAGATAAAAGAAAAAACCTTCTAACTGCATGTTTTCTTTTCTTATTATACCTAAATAAACCAGCATATAGATTCCGATGAGCAGCTGAGTTATTTTCCTTCCCCATTGTTTATTCTCTTTAGCCAGGCTTGCATTTAAATATATTCCTACTGCCAGGGCAGTTCCAATATATGTGAAATTATATATATAAAATATTTTATCGGTTGTCTGATATCTCCAGATTCCTAAGCATAGGAATAATATAAAAAATATCAAAGGAGATTTTAGTTTTCTTAAATAATCCTTTGAGAACAATTTTTTAGACAAATTATCCCTCCAAACAATTAACCCTTAATATTAAAATCATATTCTTCCGCTAACTTTTCAATAGGTATCTCATAATCTTTAAAGATATCAATTATTTTTGAATTAATGAAATCAGTATTATTATCCCAAACTTTTTCAAAGTACTTATGGTAGTCATTAATGATCATTAAGCTTTTTAATAAGGAATTGAAATCTAAACTTTCTTGTTCCGACAAATTCTCGTTCATCTTTTTATGAATATTTTCTGGTATTATAGAATCAAGGTTAACTAAATCCCAGGTCCCGTAATTGGATAGTTCTTTAATTATATCGTCTGCCTGGTTATCAAAAGTAGGTTCTAATATACCCTCATTAACCTCTTCCCTAAATTTTGATAAGAGGTACTTCTGTAAAGAAGTAGGCTTAATTTCAATATCTATTTCACCGTTGCGGGTTAGTTCTTTTACTTTCTTTTTATATTGGTCTACTTCCTCTGCTAGGAGATTAAACTCTCTATCTGCCATCTCTAGCATTCCGGATAAAGCATAAAATCTGCGTTGTAAGTGTTTCGGGAGGTTACCTTTTAATTTATAATTTCTGTCATGCTCTATCTCTGCCCAGGCATGCTGTAAGATGCTCCTGATCTGGATTTCAAACTTAAGATCTTTATACTTCTCATAACCCTTAGGATCCACTAATTCCTTTGTTAAATTTGCTATATAATGAACGGACTTATAACCCATTTTATCTGCATCAAGTAGATCTGCTTTATCTTCACTATTCTCATAATCAATGATAAAGACTTCCTTAATTAAATCACTGATCTCATAGACATCTTTATCAAAAAGGGTAATAATTCTAATACCGGCCATATCAGTTATTTCCTTCAGAGGTTCTGTATATTTCTCTCTTTTTGCTTTTCTTTGAAAGCTGTCAACTTGCTTGGCACGGCTAGCTATACTATGATAATAGATATCTTTTTCTATTAACATTTCTTTTATTATATTTTCAACATTGTTAGCCAGTTTTTTATATCTTTCTCTATTGTTTTTATACCAATCTACAGCTTTTTTTACTTTCATATCTTTGGCCATCTCTACCCCTCACTTCTATAACTTTTTAGTTAAAAAATAATCATCGTGACCTTCATAACCGAAATCAAGCAGTCTTGCTTCAAATTTATAGCCCGCCTTGATCCAAAAACAAACTGCCTGCCTGTTTTTAGAGGAAGTTTTGACATATACTTTTCGGATATCTTTTTCTGATGCAAATTTTTCTAAATATTTAACTGCTTTATTTCCATAACCCTTTCTTTGATAAGGTTCATCTATTTTTAACCAGACAATTTCTGCTACATAGTCAGCTCCCTCAAAGGGATCTTCTTTTAATACGAAAAATCCGATTATCTTTCCTTCCATTTCCATAATAAATGTATTCATCTTTGTATTTTCAAAGAAATCATTAATAACATTCTCAGCTACTTCGGCTGGATTGCTATCTCCAACCATAGATATTACGAATTCAATTAATTTATTTTTATCCCCTTTA
This sequence comes from uncultured Halanaerobiales bacterium, assembly GCA_964526845.1. Taxonomy (GTDB): domain Bacteria; phylum Bacillota; class Halanaerobiia; order Halanaerobiales; family M55B127; genus M55B127. Next base: position 8,443 of record CAZGMM010000042.1, read on the forward strand.
TAAGCATTTCTAATATTGACCAAATGTATTCCTCCTAAAAAAACCTTAACTTAATTCAAAAGATTGATATTCACTCCATTTGCCCTGTTTTTTAATGTATATTGCCAGTTTACCGGCCTTGAGTAGAAAGGGCTCTTTACCGAATTTATTGAAGTAACCTTCAATAATCTCTTTTGTCTGATCGAGAGGATTGCCCATTGCCAATGTCATATGGTATATATGTGCACTTCTCTTCTTATCCTTATATTTTGGTAAAAGTTCTTTTATTTTGTATACTAGCTGTTCTATCGGTCCTATCGGTACCGGTGATAGGTAAATCACTTTACTGGTGGGAAAAGATGAAATTGGTACTGCCTTAAAGTCAAATTTAGGAAAAGTATTAGAGATTAATTTTAATTTACTAATTATATTGTTATCCAATTCATTCGGCAAATAGAAATCAGGCAGTAAAGTGATATGGAAAGGTACTTCCCTTCCTTCACTTTGAATATGCTTTTTGCGGAATTCTTCTAGATTCTTTCTTTTCTTATCAGGTAATAAGATAAGAATGCTTCTGTCTACTTTCACTATCATTAATATTTTCTCCCTTTTATTTTTGTTTAAAAGTTCTTTTCCATAAAGATGGTCGAAGGTAGATAATAATCTTCCATCTTACCGCCGGAATAATTTTTAATTATATCTTCACATTCTGTTAGGCTGACAAACTTTTCTTTTTTGTAAAAATCGATTGCCCATTCAGCTTCATTATGTACCAATAGGCATATCTTGTTATAATCTTTATCCTTTAAAGTTTCTATTACCTGATCAATAGTGGCGGTTCCATATCCCTTGCGCTGATAATCCTTAAGAAGATAAAGTCCGACAAGATAAGCAGTTTGTTCAGTTAAATCGGTAATACCAACAAAGCCAATCTTTTTGTCTTCATCTTTAACTACGTAAATCTTGTAATCTTCCGGTAAACCTTGTTCTTCAAATTCCTTGGCTTGTTTCTCAAATGCCTCCGGCATTATCTCGGAATAAGCATCTTTCGCATCACGACAGACTTTAGCTAAAAAATCCAAATCCTCTTTTTTAGCTTCCTTCAGTTTGATTTTCAACTTTTCTCCCCCCTAGTTTTTTTCATATTCACTTTCTTTTTAAAGAAGTGAGTATTTTATCATTCCATTTAGGTAAATCTTCATTTCTTTTTTTATTATATATTTCAACAAGATTATTATATTGAAAGTAAATTTTGGTTAAATCTTTCATGCAATCAATTAAAACATCGTGCCCGGCTTCCCTTTCAATAATAATAGCTATTTGATAACCAACGGTGTACCAGGATCCCTGGCCGCCATTATTGGTCATTAATTGAAAGCCTCTATTATATAATTTTTGGTCATCTGCAAAATGTCCTTCTAAAATATTTAATAAAAAGTTTTGAATTTTATGAAAGTCCTTATTATAATTTTCCATATTTTTATCCCATTTACTTTTTAAATCTTCATCAAACTTATTAGGATGGTTTTCTAGCCCTTTAGCAGCAGCTAACATGGCAAAGCCTTCGCCAAAGGCATTTGTCCATTCTATTACTTTCTGAGCTTGTTTTGATAGATAGCTGTAATCACTATTTTGATAGACATAATCAAAGCCGATATGGTGCAGTTCGTGTATTAGTTTATTTTCCATCTTCTCTTTTAAAATATCTGGTTCAAGATAAAGAAAAAGAACTAATTCATCATTAATTTTATGAATAAAACTATTCTTTTGAGGTTTAATGACCGGAATAATATCTGTATCTAGTTTAGTATTATCAGGCAAATAATTTTTTGTGCTTTTTATAATCTCACCTGAATTCATACTTTTTAATTTTTCAAGTGATTTTTTATATGAAATGTATCTATATGAAGCTATTTTATTCATTACAAAATCTTTAAATTCAGATTTATCTATTCCTTCATTCATTTCTGTTTCTCTTCTTGCAAGCATTTTAAATCCAATACTATTAAATAGTTCATCCCATTGTTCTTTATTAATCGGTTTATTATTAACTTTCCTTTTTAAGATTTCTATCAATATTTCCACTTCATCGGTGATCAAATTAAGGCTCACAGTTTCACCCCAGATTATTTTTTCTGAAATTTTCTGCTTTGGTCATAGTATCTTTCAGCCAATCTTCTATTTCTTTATTATCCATTATCTCATCATAGGCTAACCAGAAAACCTGATCAATTTCTTCTTTATCCTTACATTTGGCTTGCCCCGATTTATATTCACATAGGAAGATAATATCAATTATTAGTTCTTCTTGATCAAGATAAAAAGACTTGCTCTCCAGATAATAAAAAGGGCTTTTTAATACAATATCTACTTCTTCTTTGATCTCTCTAATTAAGGTTTTTTCCAGTACTTCTTTTTGCGGATTTTTAATCTCAACCTTACCGCCGGCATTTGATAATATACCGGGTGCATGTTCTTCCTGATCACTTCTTTTTATAATCAAGTATTTATCATCTTGATAGATAACCGCCTCCACATTAACAATGTATCTAATATCTGACATCTT
>CAZGMM010000042.1:11087-19277 GCA_964526845.1 uncultured Halanaerobiales bacterium
ACTTCAATGATGTAATCAAAACGATTCTTGCCAACATAAACCGGCTCTACATTAAGTGCATTTAGTAGTATTTGAGGAGCAAATTCTTCTTTTGGTGCTTCAATTGGAAAGTCCAATTCAATCCACTGATCTTTTTTTCTTGCTACTAGAAGACCGCTCTTAGTATTAAATTTAATATCTTGGGTTTTATCTACTCTCTTTGTTTCCCAGAGAACATGGGCACTCGCTAAAGTAGCGTGACCGCAGAGGTCAACTTCACTTGTCGGTGTAAACCACCTCAAATTATATTCATCCTTTTGCTTAAAAAGAAAAGCAGTTTCGGGCAAACTCATCTCTCTTGCTACATCTGTCAACCAACTTACTTCCTGTAGCTTATTTAAAATGCAGACTGCAGCTGGATTACCTTTATAGGGTTGATCTGTAAAAGCATCTACCTGATATATTTTCATTTTTTCCTCCTCTAAAATTATATATTCTTATACGGCTGCCACCACACGGCAGGGTAGACCGGACATCCCAGAATATTTAATTGGAAAGGTATAGGCTTTAAACCGAGCAGATTTCTTATCTTTTAGCAGCTTATCAAAATTACAGATGTTTTCCACAATAAAAACACCATTGTCAGCTCAGTACTGATCAATCTCAGAATGCTCATCCCTGCGCCTTATACCGGCAAAATCAATCCCAATAATAGATATATCTTTAGCCAGTAACTTTTCAATTAAATCTTTAGATAACTGGGGATGTTCGTAAAAATATTGTTCTGTACCATAACCAACTTCTTTTAAGAAACCAGAATAAAATCCTACAAACATATTCTCTTTAATTTGATCTAAATCAATATCTTCGACTTTGATTTCACTTTCTTTGCTATTACTTATATTAAAGACAATTCCCTCTCTTTTTATAAATTCTAAGGGGAATTCTTTATTCATGACATCAAAATGAGTACCAATATGTCCCCCAACAGTTTTTTCTTCATTTTTTAGAGCTTGTTCTCTTAATTCGGGTGTCACTTCTATAGTAAGGTCAATCAACATTTTTTCACCTCTAATATATTTTTAATATATAAAATCCTGTAACTCTTTTCTTGCTTCTGCTAGATAGTATTGAGTCGTTACTTTACCTTCTTTATATCTCTCATGCCAATCTTGTTTTACAGGAAACCGGTTATACAACTCTTCTCGCCTTGCCTCTAAGAGCTGGGGTTTAACTCCCATGAAATCAGCAGCACACATTATCTTGTTCGGTGATTTTCTATCAAGTTCTCTTAAATATTTTAACCCATCTTCATCTCTTAATAGGTGATGGTCTATTATTAATAGGCCAACCACTCTACTTAAATTTAAAATGTTCTCTTCAGCAGTTTTCAGCATCTTATCATTCACATGAGATAGGTATAAGGGAGGTCCACTTGCCAATACAATATCAGGTGCTTTTTTTATTATCCTGTCGATTGTTTTTGAGTATAAAAACTGAATATCAGAAACATGTAAGAACTTCTTATTTTTAAGCTGTACTTCTGTCATCATCACTTTGCCCAGATGAGAATCTTTTTCTCCGTGAGAAACAGGCAAACTAAAATTTAGTGCTTTTTCAGTTTGGCCTTCACCTATCCGAAAATCATTCGCATTCATCCTTATATTCCAGCCGCGTTCCTGCATTTTATGGGATTCATTTTCTAATCCTTTTGCCCAGATCGGTGTATCTTTTAAATATTTTAAAACAGAATCCAGGGAAAGCTGATATGGGTTGGCGTCAGCTAAAGGTATATGGTCTCCGTGATAATGACTTATTACAATATCAGTTCCGTCCTTTAATTCTGTTATTATCCTATCCCTTAAAATTTCATCGGCTGCTATTTGGATAGGATGTGGTAAAAGCCCTTTTCTTTGATAACCCAGGGCAAGCCCGGGGTCTATTACTATCTTTTGATTGGCTGTCTGCACTTTAGTACACAAACTTCTGACTCCTAAAGATTCGGTAGCAAGTATTTTAATATTCCCCATCTAAGTTAACTCCTATTTATACATATTTTTGAAACCAAAAGGCCTATTAATTTTCAAACCGCTATCTTTTAAATCTATATGTTAATTTTTAATTCCTTCAATTGATTAATTTGATTTGATCCCAATATTATATCTTATTTACCTTCTTAAATATTATATTATTTAAATTATAACTTATCCCTTCATTAATGACAAAAAAGTCCTCTTAAATTCTAAATAAATAGAAATCAGAGGACTTTTTAAATGAAAAGTAATATTTCACTTTAATTTAGTAACAGTCAACTTAAAATTATATTAATTTAAAGAAATTGATAAATTTAATTGATTATTTTCCTTAAAATAACTTTTACTATGATTTACATAACTACTCATTTTAACAAGAAACATTCTACAAGCAGGTGAGCATAAAATAATAATTGTGATATTAATATTTAAAACGGTACTTCCGGATCTAAATCGTCATTACTTTCTTCACAATTATCTTTATAAACATCATCTTCCTCTTCCTTTATATCTCTTTCGTATTCTTCCCAAGTTACTCCCTAGGGAAATCCAGCAGAAGTGTAACCCACAATATAGAAAAAATTTTCATCCTGGTCATAATTAATATGCTCTTCTTTTTCACTTTTCTTTAAAGCAGCTTCCCTTTTTGCTTTTTCTTGCTGCAAAATTTGTTTTTTATATTCTGGATCAATTTTATAACCTAACATTTCTAATTCTTTTATGGCACAAGTGAAATCTACCCCGTACCATTTTTTATATCCCCTTACTAAATTCTTTCCGGTATAAGTAGGAATCCATTTTTCGGCTGATTGTAACCTTTGTTTTCTATTAAATCTTTTCCTTCTAGGAGTTGAAGACATTATTCTTCCTCCTGCCCAATATATTTTCTCTTTAATTTTTTAGCTCTTTTTATGCCCTTTTCTTTAAAATAAACAGATTTTGCTCGTTTAGTACCAAAAATTAGGTCCTCATCTTTTAATTCATCAAGTATTTCAAAAGGATAGCCTTTCCAGCTTCTTTTGATTTTATCATCACCTGCAAAATCATCTTCTTCCCAGGAAGTTAAATATAATAATAATAAAGTTAATTCTTTGATTTCTTTTCTCATCTTCTCCTCACCTCTGAGTTATTATCATTTTTTCTAATTAATTAGTTAGTTCTTGAACACTTACTTAAAGAAAATGCTTTTCCATATTATCAGGTCTATAAAATATTTAACTTGAAATCTTAATTTTAATAAATCACGCTTGATAGACAATCAGCGATAAAATACTCTTTAACATTTAAACATTATAAATCAATCCAAATTCAATAATCTTTCTTCGATATAATATAAAGAATTCTCTTTATCTTCTAAATCAACATCAAAAGCCATTTTATATATTTTTTCTGCTTTTTTGGAGTCTGGGACAACTTTATCCATTCCATACATATCTCCCCATCCTATATAACCCCAAACCCAGCGAGGATATTCATTAATTATTTCTTTGAACTTTTTATCTCCTTTATCTACTTCTCCTAAATGAAAGTAGGAGGAAGCTTCTGCTCTTTTTAACGTTCTAATAATTTCATCCTCCGTCTTTGGTAATAATGTAAATATCTCCTGGCAAAACTTAATTCTCTTTTTGAAATAATTTATATTTTCTGTACCAGCGATATGTAAATACATTGCCACATCATCTACCCAGCTCGTAAGATCGACATCACCTTTATAATCTTGATTGAGTTTTTCTAAATCGTTATATCCATTATCTTGAACACGACATTTTAGATAATCCCATACTTCTAACCAAATATCACAAGCTTCAACATCCCTAAAATTGCTAGTTAAATCATATCCCTCATGAATATCATCAGAAAGCTGTTCATCACATTTTATATTTTCCTTAGAATAACGTTCACACAGTATCCAGGCAGCTAACCAGATGAATTCTAGATCATAGCCTTCAGCAGTCATATTATAAATTTCAAACCAGTGTTCAGTAATATTTTGTGCAGAATGGTATTTTTTAACTCCCTCTATAAATTCTTTTTTGTCAAAATCCACTCCATAATACTTTAATCGTGATATTATGGTTTCTGTAGAAAGATTTTTAAAGTCTTCTTTAAACCAATGCTGATTCTTACCAATATTTAAATTCTCTTTATCAATGCAGCACTTTTTATACTTTTTACCACTTCCACAAGGGCAGATATCATTTCTCCCCAGCTTACTCATTTAAACCACCCCGATCATTTAATAATAATCTCATTATACCACAAAATTAATCAAATAACATATTTAAAAGCTCCTGGTTATCAGTCATATCAATCTCTTCCAGGTTTTGAATTATAGAAAGGTAATCTAAGTTTAATTTGCTTATCTTCTCAGCCTTTATTGAGTCTTTTAAATAATCAGCAACCTGGTCAGTGAATACTACTTTATAGGGCCTTCCATAATAATCATTTACTGCTAAATCTATTTTCTTAGTTAAACCTAAATTATTCTGCAGGGAAATTACTTTTTGATAACCCGCACATATCCGTTCTTCTATTATATTTAAGTCCTGACAATCAAGAATGGATCGGATTATTTCTCTGATCTCATTATAACAGTTCAATTCTTTGAAACTTTTAGTAAACCACTTGCTGTAAGGGATATATTCTTTTTCAAGATAAAAGCAGATTTTCATTAAGGTATTTACAATCCTGTGGAAGATAAGTTTAACACCGATTTCTTCTCCTAAATCTACATTTCTCCCTATAAATGCTTCTCCCTGAGAAATATAATTCCATAAGGCAGCTAGTTTTAATTTTAATATATCTTCTGGATAAAAATTAAGATAAACTCTTACCCTATGCAGCTGATTCAGGCCATCATAAAATACTTTTCCGGCTGTAACTTCTAAAAGCCCCTGTTCAGGTATTTTTCAGCCAGTCCAGTAATTCAATATTCTCAACATCTTTAAATCCCAAATACCTATCCAGGTACCTGCTTAACGTGGTTATTTCAATAAGGTGATTACCCTGCCCCTTTTTAATCTTTTTCATCCTTTGGACCTGGTCAAAATCAGGACTTGTATAGTTGGTAGGAAATCCTTTATATTCATAGGGCAGTTCGTTTCTTAACAAATTATCCAATCTCTTCTGACATTCATCAAAATCTTGTTCGGATAGAAATAGTATTAAGCGCGGGCCCCAGTTATGGTCCATAGAAACAGGGGTATCAAACCCGAATACATCTGATCCATAATCAATTAAACCAGCTGAATAGTTTAATTCTGGGTAATTAGATTCAATAATTTCTTTAACCACGTCTTTATAATATCCTTCATTAAGTTTTAAGCCTTTTATAAATTTACCATCCATACTTTCACCTTTTCTGGAAATTTAATTATTTTTAGCTGTTCTTTAAAGAAAATATTTCTGCTAAAGCTAGGGCTGTTCCAATTGGATACAATTTGATGTCATTATTAACATTTTCCCGGCCGGCTATTACTTCTGCTCCGTTTCTTTTTAATTTACCCAACTTAATTTTTTTGTTTTTGCTTTTTATTAGCTGGTCTTTTGTTAGTGCAATAATACTACGTACTTCATCTTTTTTCAGTTGAATGGGGACCTTATTTAATTCCGCTTCATATATAACTATATGATATAGCTTACCAGCCTTTGCAGTTCTTTCAGGATGAACCATTTCATAGATGGCCAGAGGTTTAATGTCATTTTTAACTATAATTTCTTTAATATCCTTATTCTTTGCAATATATTGAGTTTTATTTGAGGAAATAATTTGAGGAATAAGTCCAATTTCCTCTTTGGCTTCCCTTCTTCCACATTCGATTAGGTTTTCGCCCGGTTCCAGATGACCACCAATACCTGCAAAAAACAGTTCATCGTCGTTCAAGCTGTGTCTATCACCTGCTACAAAAAAGAGATAACGGCTTTCAAATTTGATAGCCAGTCCTACTCCTATTTCTGCCTGTTCTGGAAGTAATTTTAAAACATTTCTCATCATATCACCTATGTTTTTAATATAATTTAATATTTTTTTATAATATCCTTTCTAAATTAATTTTGGTGAAAACCTATTAGCTTAAATCTATCTGCCATTTTACTCTTGATTGAAAAATATATTAATAAAATATTTTTAAGTATAAGCAGCTATGTTCTAATTTAATCTATATTCAAACTCTATTTCATGCTCAACTTTTATTCCGAAATATCCTTCTTTAGGTATCTCTGGTTTTTTCTCTCTTGCTTCATTAACTGCATTTTTATGAAAAGCAACCATATCAAACCCTTTTATCTGATAAAATCTCATAGCATGAACATTATCATTAGTTGTAATCAGCCAAACCCGGTCACAACCTAATTCCTTTCCTTTTTCTATTACCGCTTCTATTAAACTAGTTCCTATCCCTTTATTTTCTTCAAAGGCATTTAAGGTAATTATTTCAAGTTCATTATTTTCATATTTGTATGTAACAATACCTACTACTTTATGTTCTTCCACGGCGATAAAACCGGGTAATTTTCTTATATCATGTTCCTGGTTTCTGGATACTAATAATGTGGTGTCTCCCCACTCTTCTTTTAATACTTCCAGAGCTTTAGCTCTATTCTGCTTATTAATTGGTTCAATGTGGTACATATATACTCCCTCCAATTCCTTTATATTCTTCCTTATAGTATAATATTAATTAAAGTTGAACTTATCCCTTCTTAATAAAGAAAAAAGTCCTTATAAATACTATATGAACAGTATTTTGAGGACTCTTTTTTGAAAAGTTGATTATTTACTCTTTTATCTGCTAAAACACAATTAACTCCAATTATTAAATTAATAATGGGAGGATTATATCTAAAATATAATCATACTGATAATTATTAAAATTAATCCAGCCACAGAACTTTGGTATAACCTGCTTATATAAAGTCTTCCCTTTTTAATAGATTGACTTTGTAAAAGTTTAACCGCCAAGAACAAAACAATAATGTCAGTTAAAGAAATAATTATAAAATAACTGGTTCCTAATAAATCGAAGACCACCGGTAAAAAACTCAATATGATAAAAATCATAAATAATGAAAACGAAATATTTATAGCTTTTTTTCTACCTATCATTATAGCTAATGATTTTGAATTTCTCTTTTTATCCCCCTCTAAGTCCATTGCATCGGCTGCAATTTCTTCCCCGAGGTTAAAAAGAAATACCATTAGACTAAAGAGAATCACAGATGTATTCCAGGGATCTCCTACCACAATCCCTCCCAGAATAATTGTAATAGCAACAGAAGAACTGACAAATAAATTACCAAAAAATCCTTTTTCTTTGAACTTCCAGTTATATAAAAAACCTATTATCCAGAAGATAATATACAATATGATAGCTGATTTATTAATAAATAATGATACTATTAATCCTATTATAGTAATAACAGTAGTGAAAACTATAACCTCTTTCTTAGAAATTAATCCAGAAGGTAAAGGCCTCTCAGGTGCGTTTACTTTATCAACCTCTATATCAAAATAATCATTTAATATCATTGCCGCCCCTGATAAAAAGAAACCCCAGGCAAATCCTAAAAATATTTCTGAGATATAGGGAATAGCTTTAAGTGTTATAATCTCTCCTATGATGACACATATCCCGGCTGCAAATGGTAATTCTGGCCTTAATAATGATATTAAACCTCTTATCTTCTTATAATTAAGCATGGAATTCTCCTTTAAACTTTTTATTAGTGAAACTTTTAGTAATATAATATCCCTTCATATTCTTCTTGTGAATAACTGTTGTTTTATTCCACAACTTTAGAAAAAACTTCTATATGATTTCCCTCAGGATCTTGAAATTCAAAAACTTTATTATCCATTATTTCCTTTAAAGGAAATACTATTTTTAATCCTCTTTCCTCTATTTTGTTTTTCATTTTTTCGACATCTTCTACTTCAAAACTTAAAAGACAGTTGTCCCCATACTTTACTTCTTCCCCTTCATTATTATGATCAAATAAAAAAAAGCGAAAGTCATTAATAATAAAAAGATACACGCTTTCACCTTTTTTAGTTGCCTCTCTTTTTAAAAACCATTTATAAAATTTTAAAGCCCTATCTATATCTTCTACACATAAATATGCAGATTCTAATTTTGGTTTCATTTGTTTTCCTCCTGTTAGAATTAATATCTATTGACTT
>CAZGMM010000043.1:0-19192 GCA_964526845.1 uncultured Halanaerobiales bacterium
TACTATTATTCCTGTTTTTAGATTGTTATTTTCTGGATTTAGCCGAGAATCCTCAAAATATCTATGATAATATATTCACAATTATATTATTATTTATCATATAATTTAAGAATATTTATACCTTATATTTCTTGATTACTAAGAAATAACCTTCACTATTAATAATTATTAAATAGTTATGTTGGTTGAAATTGAATTATAAAGTTACAAATTATTGTGATTATTGAATTTTCCAAGTAACAATAATCATATTATTAAAAGGATTTGGCAGTGAATATCTAGAAATAATAAAAGAGCAGTTAAATTTAGAATAAAAAGAAATTAATCTAAGGTATTAATAAAGGAGGATATTTTGATGAGTTGGACCGGAAAGATCGTTGGTGGTGGATTAGGATTTGTCTTGGGCGGTCCGATAGGGGCTGTCATAGGAGCAGTAGTTGGTAACCAGTTTGACCAAAGCAGTCCTACCGGACAGAGTAATGCAAATAGAAGATTAAATCAAAGAGAAAGATCTAACATGATCTTTTTTACAACTACGTTTTCAATGTTAGCCAAGTTTGCCCAGGTCGATGGAGCTGTTTCAAAGTCAGAAATAAATGTAATTGATAATTTCGTTAAAAACGAACTGCAGTTAGATGAAAGGGCCCGCAACTTAGCAATCCAAATCTTTGATGAAGCCAAAAGAAATAATGATAGTTTTGAAGACTTTGCGAAACAGTTTTACAACCATTTTAGACACGAAAGAACCTTACTTGTTAGTATGCTAGACCTCTTAGTTAGAATAGCTGTTGCTGACAATCAGTTTCATACTAAAGAAAGAAGTTATATAAAAAGAACCAAGGAGATTTTTAATATAAGCGACAGCCAATATGAAAGTATTTTAGCTAGGTATGAACAATCAGATTCAGGCTCCATGGAGAAGTATTATAAAATCCTGGAAGTTTCTCCAGATGCCAAGATGAGTGAAATCAAACAGCAGTATAGGCAAAAAGTAAAAGACTTCCACCCCGATAATGTAATAGGTAAGGGACTGCCGGAAGAGTACAAAGAATTTGCAGAACAGAAGTTTAAAGAAATACAGGATGCTTTTGAAAAGATAAAACAACATAAAAGAAGTTCTTAAAAAAACAACAACCTTCTAGGTATTAGGAGGTTGTTTTTCTACTTTTTATAATAATATACTTTAATAATAAAGGTAAAAAAATTAAAGGAGTTACTTTAAACAGAAGTAATTTAATTGTAAATGATTATTGCGTGTGGTTAAAATTTATCACACGTTTTTATAAAATTTCATAATATGGGATATTATTTCCCTAATTAAACAGGAAATATCTAATCTTTATAAAATATATCTATATAGTATATATGAATGATTATAATAATTTTTGTTTTATCAGAGGACGGTGTATCAATGATAGATAATAATTTTTTTATTAGGTTTAAAGAGATTTTAAATAAAAAGTATACAGGATATATCCTTGCCCTAATATTACTTATCTTAGCCTTAACCGTTAGGACAGAAATAATTGAACCTTTAATAATATTATTCGTAATATTTGCCAGTATTCAATATAGAAGGCGGGGAGCAATCTATTCTACAATTTTTGCAATAATAACCCTTGCCATTCAGGACTTATATAATCTCCATATCCAGTTAGGCAGCTATCTAATAGAGGTTTTTACTGTAATTGTAGCTGCTTTCTATATCATAAGAAGTTCCTCAAAAATTAGGGATAGAAACTCCGAATTAAAGGAAAGAGTCAAAGAACTGAGAGGATTATTTAAAATTTCTAAGATCATAGATAAACCAGATTTGAAGTTAAGAAACTCTCTGGAAGAAATAGTAAAAATATTACCACCAGCCTGGCAGTATCCGGAAGATACCTGTGCAAGAATAAAATATGGTGGTAAGGTGTTTAAAACTGATAATTTTAATGAGACCGAATGGTGCCAAAAGTCTGATATAAAGATCAATGGCAGCAAAGTGGGAGAGGTCGAAGTATGTTATTTAACCCCACACCCCATTGAATACAATAATACACCATTCTTAGAAGAAGAGTTTGAACTATTAAATGATATATCAGAAAGAATTAGTAATGTAATTAGAAATATAAAACAGGAAGAACAGATCAAAGAGAACAACAAATTTCTATCGACAACCTTAAATTCAATCGGAGATGCGCTCATAGTAACCGATGAAGACGGTCAAGTAGTAAGAATGAACTCAATTGCCGAAAAGTTAACAGGCTGGAACTTTGCCGAAGCTGAAGACCAGCCAGTTAAAAAAATATTTAAGATAGTCAATGCGAAAACCAGAAAAGAAGTTAAAAACCCGGTTAAGAAAGTATTTAAACAGGGCAAAATAGTGGGACTAGCCAACCATACTAAATTAATTTCTAAAGACGGTACAGAATACCACATTGCCGATAGTGCTGCCCCTATTCGCGATGAAGATGATAATATCTATGGGGCAGTAATGGTCTTTAGGGATTTTACCGAAAAATATAATTTAAACCAGGAGATAAAAAGAAGAGAGCACCTATTTTCCACTGCCATCAAAACAGCTCCCTATCCGATGATGATCCACTCTGAAGAGGGAGAAGTTAAGCAGATTAATGATGCCTGGACAGAAATATCAGGTTATGACCTTGCAGATATTAATCATATAGATGATTGGTTCGAACAAGCCTATGGAGAAAGAAGAAACCAGGTAAGCAGTTATGTGGAAAAACTTTTTGAAAAAAACGAGAAAAGGCATGACGGCGAGTTTGAAATTCAAACCAAAGATGGCGAGGCTAGAATATGGGATTTCAATTCAGCCCCTTTGGGGAGAGATGAAGAAGGTAATAGATTGATCTTAAGTATGGCTGTAGATATAACGGAAAGAAAAGAAATGATAAATAAGATCAATAAATTAAATAGGTTATATAATATATTAAGTGATGTAAATCAGGTAATAGTTCGAAATAATAACCTCGAAGAGCTTTTCTCAAAAACCTGTAAAGTAATTACTGAAAACGGCAATTATAAATCAGCCTGGATCGGTAGAATTAATAAAAACAAATTAAATATAACTGGTTCTGCCGGCGTTCACAGCAAGCTTATAGATGATATTAATATCAATTTTGATAATTACACTTCAGTCCGCCAGATTGAGGACACCTATGATATCAATGCGGATACATTAGTATCATATATTAATTCTGATAATGATAAAATTAATAAGGAGCTAAAGTTCTATAATAAAGATCGTTCAATGGCAGTCTTTCCCTTAACAGTATTTGAAAATTTATGGGGTATTCTATCTTTATGTATCGATGAACCGAATTACTTTGATGAAAAAGAGATAGAATTATTAAGAGAACTAACAAGTGACCTTTCTTATGCAATAGAATCAATCAAAAATGAGAAGCTCAGGAAAAAATCAGAAGAAGAACTAAAAGAAAGCGAGAAGAAATACCGGGAACTATTTGAAAATGCTCCGGTCGGGGTCTTTAAGTCTAATCTGAAAGGAGACCTCTTACTTGCCAATCCCGAGTTATTAAATATTTTAGGCTTTTCTACTTTAGAAGGAGCGCTAAACTATTATAGTAATTTACGGGAAGTCTATGTAAATCCAGAAAAGAGAGAAGAATTATTTAGACAGCTGAATATTTACTACCAGGTTGAGAACTTTATATTTAAAGCTAATAAAGGTGACGGATCGCATATTTGGCTAAAACTGGATGCCCGGGTTAATAAGATGAATAAAGAGGGCAGCATGGAAATTGATGGTTTTATTGAAGATATAACCGAAAAGTATGAAATGGAAAGAGAACTAGCCAAAAGCGAAGAAAAGTATAGATCCCTATTTGAAAACCAATATGCTGTAATGATGATCATAGATCCGGAAGATGGACAGATAATAGATGCCAACCCGGCCGCAACTGATTATTACGGCTGGAGTTATCAAGAATTAACCTCCCTGAAAGTAAATGAGATCAATATATTAACGGATGAAGAAATAGAGATGGAAATGGCAACTGCTAGTGACGGCCAGAGCCATACTTTTGAGTTTCGGCATAAACTGGCCGATGGTGAGATAAGAGATGTTGAAGTTTACAGTGGACCCATAAAAATAGGTAATAAAGACTACCTATTTTCCATTATCCATGATATTACGGAAAGGAAAAAAGCCGAAGAGAAAATCAAGTACATGACCTTCCATGATAAATTAACCGGCTTATATAACCGCGCCTACCTGGAAGAAGAAATGCGGCGCATAGATACCAAAAGACAGCTCCCTATCAGTTTAATAATGGGAGATCTAAATAATCTTAAACTGGTTAATGATACTTATGGGCATGAAAGAGGAGACCAGCTATTAATCAAAGCGGCAGAAATTATTAAAAAAAGCTGTAGAAAAGAAGATATCATTGCCCGCTGGGGTGGAGATGAATATGTAGTTCTTTTACCTAATACCTCTATAGAGACCAGTGAAAAAATAAGTAAAAGGATCCAAAAGAAAACTAAACAACAAGAGGAGGGAGAGCTATTAGTCTCAATTTCCCTTGGTAATGCAAGCAAGGAAGAGCCGGGGCAGGATCTTCTTAAAGTCTTAAATAAAGCCGAGAATAGAATGTATAAGAATAAGATAACTAACAGAAAAAGCGCCAGGAGTAATGTTCTATCTGCTTTCTTAAATACCCTGCGCGAGAAAAGTTATGAAACTGAGGAACATGCCAGCCGGATGAAAGAACTTTGCCTAAAATTAGGAAATGAAGTGGGGCTTTCCAGTTCTGATTTGGATAGGTTATCCTTACTTACATCCCTGCATGATATAGGCAAGGTGACCATACCACAGGGGATATTGAACAAACCGGGCAAATTAACTAACGATGAATGGGATAAGATAAAAGAACACACAGAAGCAGGTTATCGCATTGTATCCTCCATGGATGAATTTGCAGATATAGCAGAGTATATACTGTACCATCACGAAAGATGGGACGGGACAGGTTATCCGGAAGGAATTGCAGGCCGTAATATACCCTTGCTATCCCGCATACTATCTATAGTAGATGCTTTTGACGTAATGGTAAGCGGTAGGCCCTATAAAAAAGCGATAAGCGAAGAAAAGGCCTTAAAAGAAATAAAAGAATGTGCGGGTTCACAGTTCGATCCCGATTTGGTAGATCTATTTATTAAAGTAATGGAATAACTATATAGTAAAAAAATAAATATATTATTCAAACAGCCCTTGCTATAAGGGCTTATTTTTTTGCTTTAAAAAATTATTATACATGTTAAAATTTTACAATTCCTATTTAAACAGATTGTATAATTGTCCAAATTAGATAGAAAGTCAAAGAATTATAGAGTATATAGAATATAATCATTGATAAATAGGAAATATTGCTCTTAATTATTAACTATATGTTTTCGTGTATATATATAAGGAAAAACCAATCATCTTCAGCATATTTAAAAAATATTAAGGGAGGGTCTGTTTATAAAAAATATTCTAAATACATAATAATCAAATTTCTAGAGTAGAGGGGAGTTAACAATGTTTAATTTAAATTTAAGAAAAATTTTAATAATATTGTTTATCATTGTAGGGATTGTACCAATAGCAGTAGCGGGCTATCTATTTTACAACAATGCACAGGGAGAAATTGAAAACAAGATAACTAAATCAATGGCAATGTATGGTGAAATCACCGATAATAGTTTAGAAGAATTTTTTGCTGAAAGAGAAGGAGAAATTAAAGTATTGGCTTTAAATAATAATATAAAGTCAAGTTTAAATAAATATCACAGCCAAAATCTATCTACTGAAGATGATGATTGGCAGTATAATATTCACAGTTTTGATAACTATTTGAAAGAGTTTGTAAGCCAATATGGTTATTCTTTTGCTTTTTTAACTGATAAAAGTGGGAAAGTAGTCTACAGTACTACAGAAGATGTACCCTTGGGTACGGATTTATCAGCAAGAAATTATATCAATAGGAGTATAAAGGGAGAGATGAACTGGTCGGAATTATTTTATTCCGGTGTAATAAATAACAATGCAATCGTCTTATCTATTCCAATTAGAGAAAATGATTTTGAAATGATAGTTGGTACAGCTAACTTGACATTAAATCAGGAAAAAATTGATAGTATAGTACATAATAGTATCGATACCCTGGGAGATAGTGCTGACGCTTACCTGATAGACAGTGAAGGCCTGCTTTTAACCAATACTTTGATAGGTCAATATCAAAACGATGCAGCCCTAAAAGAAAATATTGATACAAGGGCTGTAGAGTTACTATCAGGCCCAATTAGAAATGGTAATTATGACTTTAGTGCAACAGAACAATACAGAGAATACAGGGATGTACCGGTGTTAGGGGAACTAGCAGTTACTAAAATAGGTGGCAATCCAGCTGGACTGATAGTCGAGATCGACCAGTCAGAAGTTTTTGCGGGCATAAACAGTTTAAGAAATTACCTTTTAATAATAATAGCAGTAGTAGCAGTAATTGCTTCATTAATTGCATACTTTGGAGCTAATCAAATATTTAATCCTCTGAAAAAATTTCAGGAACTATTTACAGAATTAGCCATGGGTGACCTATCGGTTGGCTATCCTATTAAAAGTGTGAACTGTTCTGAAGTAATGGACTGTGGAAAAGAAGACTGCCCCGACTTCGGCAAAGAAGGGGTAACCTGTTGGTTTGATGTGGGAAGCTATGCCCCCGAGTTTGATAATGAAATTCACTGTCCAAAGATTTTAACGGGTGAATATGATTCTTGTGAAGAATGTGTTGTATATAAAGATGTTAATGAAAACGAAATAAAAACATTAGGGGCCTGGTTTAACAAATTTGTTGATAAGCTAAATAACATAATTACTGATATGGCTGATATTGCAAGTGATCTTTCTTCTTCCAGCCAAGAATTGTCTGCTTCTAGTGAAGAGATTTCTGCCTCAGCTGATCAGGTCGGTAATGCTATTGAAGAAGTAGCATCGGGAGCTGAAGAACAAACTGCCCAGATTGAAGAAACAAAAGGTAGTGTAGATAACTTATCCAATAAAATCACTAATGTAGAAGAAAGATCAGAGGATATGGACAAAAAAGCAGATGATGTAATGAACAATATCAAAGAAGGCAACCAGTCAATCAATGATTCGATTGAACAGGTAAAAGAAGTCAAAAACCAATCCAGTGCAGTATCTACGAAGATAAATGAACTCGGTACTTTATCACAAAAAATCGGAGATATAGTAGAGCTAATCAATAGAATCTCCGCCCAGACCAATCTACTTGCCCTAAATGCTGCTATTGAAGCAGCCCGGGCCGGTGAAGCCGGCAGAGGGTTTAGTGTAGTAGCTGATGAAATAAGGGAACTAGCAGAGGAATCCTCGGATGCAACTGAACAGATTGCTGTCTTAATAGACGATATTCAGGCAGGAGTAGATGATACCATCCAGCAGATGGATAAAGCAGAAGAGGCAGTTAGTGATGGGGTAAATGCTATCCAGACTACTGAAAGTTCCTTTAATGAAATTAATGAAGCTGCAGGGAGTTTAAGAAAACTAATAGCTGATATCTCAGGGGCGGCAGAAGAAATGGCTGACAGCAGCAGTAAGGTAGAAAGTGCAATCGATGAAATAGCTTCTGTTAGTGGACAGACCTCCAGTAATGCAGAAGAAGTAGCTGCTTCCAGTGAAGAACAGAGTGCTTCTACTGAAGAAATTGTCAATGCATCAGAAAGCCTGGCCGCCATGGCCCAGAAGCTTTCTACTACCGTAAATAAATTTAATATTTAAGCATACTACAGGCTATCCTTAATATAACAATTAACCACTTGAACTCCTTAATTTAGTATTATTAAGGATAGCCTTTTAAGATATAATTAAAGTATTCATTGATATAAGTAATTTAACATTTCTGAATAATCTCGTAGAGATCTTATAGAGATCCTTTATACAGGGATGCTGCCCTGACTGAGATTGTGGATAATTAAGATAAATAGATCTTACCAGTTTTAATGAAAACTTTTTTATAAATCAAAGAAAAACAACTGCAGAAGTCTTAACTTGATTTTTATAAGTTAAAATATAGTAATTATACCAAATATTATTTAATATACTATAAATTTATAAAAATAGAAAAAGGTAGTTTGATAATAATATCGAAAGTAATAATAAGAGGAAGATTAAACATAGAAAGGGGCAAGTTGAATGGCTAATATATTAGTATGTGATGATTCTGCATTAATAAGACTGCAGCTTAAAAATATCTTTGATAG
Organism: uncultured Halanaerobiales bacterium; assembly: GCA_964526845.1. Taxonomy (GTDB): domain Bacteria; phylum Bacillota; class Halanaerobiia; order Halanaerobiales; family M55B127; genus M55B127. Next base: position 8,287 of record CAZGMM010000043.1, read on the forward strand.
TAAAGAACACGAAATAATGGAAGCAGTTGATTTTGAAGATGTAAAAAGAGAAAACTTTTCACCCGAACTAAGTACATATGATGTAGATATAGTTTTTTTAGATCTTTATCTAGAAGATATTCATGGGTTTAAAGTTTTAGAGTACTTTTCTAATTACTATCCAGAGGTACCTGTGGTAATAATCAGTGTAGAAAACAGGCGAGAAATAATAATGGAAGCATTACGAAAAGGGGCAGAAGATTACATACTAAAACCATTTGATAAGACTTTCATGGTAAATAAGTTGGACAGTATATTAAATAAAACTGACCAGAATAATAAAGACAAGTACTTAAAGATAAGAGAAAACAAGAGAGAGTTTAAAAATAAATTGAATGTTGAAATACAGCGGACTACAAGAAGCAAGCTTGATTTCTCAATTGTTAAGTTTGAAGCTAAAAAGAATATCTCTAAAAAACAGCTTCACCACCTTAAAGAGATCATAACTAACATTCTCAGAGATATTGACCGCTCCTTTATAATAGATAAGTATACCTTTTTATTACTTCTTCCTTTAACAGATCGTGAAGGGTCTAAAAAGATGTACAGTCGAATTGAAACTGTAATTAATGATAGGTATTCATTGGAAGAATTAATGGCTGTTACAATTTATACTTTCCCCTCTGATTTCGTGGAAAGAATTGATTATGAAAAAAAAGATGAATACTTCAAGATGATAACTGATAAAATAGGTTTTGCTTAAAAAGATAACATGTTAAATGCTTATTTGAAATTATTTTAAAATATTTATTATACTATACTTGATAAAGATAGTAGGCTATGTTATTCTATAATCACAATACCCAACAGGGGTATATAAAGGAGTGATTATATGTTCGAAGAAATTACTTTAGATGTAATGGGAATGGGCTGTAAGAACTGTGTCAAGACCCTGGAAGATGCTTTAAATAGAACAGATGGTGTAAAAAGCGTAAGTATTAGCCTCAGCGATGAAGAGGCTGAGATAGAATATAATGCAAAAAAATTAGATGTGGATGAATTGATCAATGTCTTTCAAGCCAGCGGATATGATGCCAAGAGACAAAAGTAAAATATAATAAATATAATAACCAATAATAATTAATTAAAATCCAGCACTAAAGTTGTGCTGGATTAAGTTTTTTTACATTATCTTTTAAGAAATTTATGTACTAAACTTTTCTTAAACCTTTTTATGTATCTCAAATTATTATTTTTGGTATAAATACCAAGAAAGATAAGAGCAATACCCGTTCCAAATAAAAAGCCGATAAAAAAATCGGGTATATTATTTGAAATTAAATATATTAAGGACATAAAAATTAAAATCAAACTTCCCGCAAATATAAAGATCTTTGATCTTTGCACTTGACCTCACCTCCACCCTAACTATTATAATCTAAATGCTAAAATTATACAATAGTGACAAATAATATATTTTTATAATAAAAACTTGACAAAATCACTAAGGTATGTTAATGTTAAGTTGTAATACCCTACTGGGGTATAAAAGGAGTGATTCTAAATGACCGATAATGTCACATTAAATATTGAGGGGATGAGCTGTGCTGCCTGTTCACAGGCTGTAGAGAACGCCCTTAATAAGAGAGAGGGAGTCAAGGAAGCAAATGTGAATTTGCCGGCTGAAAAAGCCTATGTAAAGTATGACCCCCTTGCTTTGACTGTAGAAGATTTAATTGAAACTGTCCGAAACAGCGGTTATGATGTAAAAAGAAAGAAAGAGAAGATTTCTTTTAAAGTAGCTGGTATGAACTGTGCAAGTTGTTCACAGGCTGTAGAAAACACTCTGGCTGCCGCTGATGGTATATATGAAGCTAATGTAAATATTGCTAATGATACCGGTACTGTTGTCTATGATTCTAATATAATTTCGAAAGAAGAATTAATAGAGTTGGTAGATAGTGCCGGATATGAACTTGATAAATTTTATGATGAAGAAGAATACGCAAAGTCCAAAGAGGAAGACATGGAAAAGGTTGAAAAGGCTAAAAGAAAAATGATCGGGACCTGGCTCTTTACAATACCGATCATGCTCTGGATGATTCCGGAGATGTTCTTTGGAGTAGCCTGGCCTAACCATACCATATTTAATCTGGGTATGATCTTACTGGCCGTACCTCCTTTAGTCTATTTCGGCCGACAGACTTATGTTTCCGCCTATAAATCAGTAATCCACGGGGGAGCCAACATGGATGTCCTAATCGCAATGGGTACAGGTGCCGCCTTTATAACAGGCCCCTTTGTTTTCTTTACCCCGATGGCCAATTATGCAGGGATATCAGCCATGATTATGGCTTTCCATCTAACCGGTAGATATATTGAAGAAAAAGCAAAAGGTAGGGCCTCTCAGGCCATTAAAAAACTACTTGAGATGGAAGCAAAGACAGCTACTATAATAGAAGATAATAAAGAAAAAGAAGTTCCGATCGAAGAAGTTGAACCGGGCGATATTATGGTAGTTAAACCAGGTGAAAAAATACCGACCGATGGTGAAATAATTGAAGGTTCTACTTCAATAGATGAATCGATGGCAACCGGAGAATCGATGCCGGTTGAAAGATCAGTTGGTGATGAAGTAATTGGTGCTACCGTTAACCAGAACGGATTGATCAAAGTAAAGGCAACTAAAGTTGGAAAAGATACCTTTTTATCACAGGTCATAAAGATGGTAGAGGAAGCTCAGGGTACCAAGGTACCCATACAGGAGTTTGCCGATAAGATAACTTCTATCTTTGTACCAACAGTAATTACAATAGCTCTATCTACCTTTATCCTCTGGTTAGTATTCCCGGGTGCCTTTAGAAGTGTTGGAATCTGGGCCCAAACCTTTATACCATGGGTTAATCCGACACTCGGCACATTAACTTTAGCCCTCTTTGCCACCATAGCGGTTCTGGTAATCGCCTGTCCCTGTGCCCTCGGTTTAGCAACTCCGACCGCCCTGATGGTCGGCAGCGGCATGGGAGCTGAAAATGGTGTACTGATTAGAAAAGGTGAGGCAATTCAGACCATGAAGGATATTCACACTATCGTTTTCGATAAGACAGGTACGATTACAAAAGGGAAACCGGAAGTTACTGATATCATAACTTTTAATGGATATGATAAAGATGAAGTGCTCAAAACAGCCGCCAGTGTTGAAAGCGGTTCTGAACACCCGCTCGGTCAGGCCGTTGTTAAGAAGGCAAAAGATTATGAACTTAAATTAAAAGAGATCACAGACTTTCAGGCAGTGACCGGTAAAGGGGTAGAAGCAGAGTTAGATGAAAAAGAAGTACTGGTCGGTAGTAAGAACTTGATGAAAGAAAAAGATATAGAAGTAACAGAACAAGTTAAAGAAAAAATGCATGGTTTAGAAGATGAAGGTAAAACAGCCATGCTGACAGCTTATAACAGACAAATAATAGGTATAATAGCTGTTGCCGATACCCTAAAAGAAGATTCAATTAAAGCAATTAACGAGTTGAAAGAACTAGGTATTGAAACAGCCATGATCACTGGTGATAATCAAAGAACTGCCCAGGCAATAGCTGAAAAGGTAGGCATTGACCACGTTGTCTCTGAAGTTTTACCAGACGGCAAGGTTGATGAAATAAAGAATCTTCAAGATAGATTCGGTACGATTGCCATGGTTGGTGACGGTATAAATGACGCACCCGCTTTGACACAAGCGAATGTCGGTATCGCAATTGGAACCGGCACTGATATAGCAATCGAATCCTCCGATATAACACTGGTTAGAGGAGATCTATCTTCAGTGGTTACGGCCGTAAAACTTTCCAGGGCAACCTTTAGGAAAATCAAGCAGAACTTATTCTGGGCCTTTATCTATAACCTGATAGCAATCCCGATTGCAGTGATGGGACTATTACACCCCGTAATTGCTGAGATTGCAATGGCTTCCAGTTCAGTAACTGTTGTAACCAATGCAAACACACTGCGTAGGGTAAATATTCAACCGGAATACAAGCAATAATTTCGAAAGGAAAGGTGATAATTTATGATGCATTATGGATTCGGCCACTTCGGAGGTGGAATATATATGATACTTTTTTGGATACTGTTAATTGTTGGTATAGTCTATTTAATCTCCCGGTCAAACTCTGGTCTGTTCAATAAAGACCATAATACCCATAGAAGAGATTACAGACCGGGACCGAAAGAAGGACCCAAAAGAAGAGAATACGAGACTACTGATTCAGAGCTTTTTGAAGAAAAAGATTATAGAAATGAAAATATAAATAGAAACAAAAGTGCAGAAGAGATAGCGAAAGAAAGATATGCCAGAGGAGAAATAGACAAAGAAGAATATAAGGACATTCTAAAAGAAATTAACCGATAAATGGTTCCTTCTAAATTACTACCGCCCTGAGAGGGGCGGTATTTTATTATCTTTTTAAATAAAGGAAAATTACGATAAATAAACAAGTTTATTAATATAAGAACAAATTATAATTTAGGAGGTACAATAATGGAGAAAGTAGTTACCTTTACTTTAAATCCAGCTATAGATAAAAGCTCAAGCGTAGAACATGTAATACCAGAAAGCAAGTTATACTGTGAAGAACCCCTTTACGAACCGGGTGGGGGAGGTATAAATGTATCACGTGCAATTAAGAAACTGGGTGGTAAGTCATTATTAATGTATATCTCAGGTGGACTTAGTGGTAAGAGGCTTGCAAACTTATTACAACAAGAAGATTTAAATACCCAGCCTATCCATATTGAAAAACCAGTTAGAGAAAACCTGATTATAATGGAAAACTCAACTAACCTCCAGTATAGGTTTGGCATGCCCGGACCTGAGATAAAAGAACCAGAAATCAAAAACATATTTGAAGCTATTAAAAATATAAATCCATTTCCTGATTATTTTGTAATCAGCGGTAGTATCCCCAGAGGTGTCAGTTCTGATATTTATGCCGAAATGGCCAAAATAGCCAAGGAAAGAGGGGCTAAAGTTATTGTTGATGTCTCAGGCGAACCTTTAAAAAAAGTAATGAAAGAGGGAGTATTTTTAATAAAGCCCAATATGGGTGAATTCCAGGAATTAGTAGGTAGAGAATTAAAAGAGGAAGAAGAAATTAAAAAAGAAGCATATAAATTAGTCAAAGAAAACTGCTGTCAAAATGTCGTGATCTCCCTGGGAGCCGGCGGTGCCCTAATGGTTAATCAGGCAACTGCCCGTTTCATGCGGCCCCCGACCGTACCAATAAAAAGCAAAGTAGGAGCGGGTGACAGCATGGTAGCCGGTATTGTTTTAAGCCTAGCCCGTGATAAAGATTTTCAAGAAGCGGTCCTTTACGGTCTGGCAGCTGGTTCTTCAGCTGTAATGACTCCGGGAACAGAGCTCTGTAGAAAAGAAGATACTGATAAATTATATGAAAAAATGTATCAAGAAATTTTTGTATAATTCGCATAATAAATAGTATTATGAACAAATTTTTGTTATCATGATTATTAGTATTTAAAATTTTATTCAACTAAACTTATCAAAAGGTGAATATTATGATGAAAAAGAGTACATATAATAAAAGAGATTTAGAAAAAATATTGGACTGTCTGCCGGGTATGGCCTACCAGTGTCTCTATGATGAAGATTGGACTATGCAGTTTGTTAGTGAAGGCTGTGAACAGTTAACCGGTTATCAGGAAGAGGAAATTGTAGAGAATTCAGCCTTTTCCTATAAAGAAATAATTCATGAAGCCGATAGGGATAAAGTTAATAAAGAGATAACACAGGCTGTCAAAGACCATGGTTCATATAATATTGAATACCGCATCTTTTCCAAAGGGGGAGAGATGAAATGGGTCTGGGAGCAGGGTAGAGCTAGCTATGATAAAAAAGATAATGTCAAATACCTCTTGGGCTTTATCACCAATATTACCAACAGAAAACTGAACTATAATGAACTAAAGGATACAAAGGAACGCCTGGAGTTGGCTGTGCAGGGTGCCAACCTGGGGGTCTGGGACTGGAATATTAAAACAGGTAGAATCAATATTAATAAGAACTGGACTGATATGTTGGGGTTTGACCAAGATGATATAGATCCTATCATAGATGAGTGGGAAAGACTTATCCATGAGGATGATAAAGATAAGGTCTATAAAAATTTAAATGAACACCTGGCCGGAGAATCCGAATACTATTCAGTTGAACACCGCCTTGCAACCAAAGAAGGTGGATATAAATGGGTCAGGGATATCGGCAAGGTTTTTAAAAGAGATAAAGATGGTAATCCTTTAAGAGCGGTTGGTATTCATCTTGATATTGATGATACAAAACGAATCGAAGAACAGTTAAGAGCCAGTGAGGAGAAGTTCAGGACCTATATAGAAAATGCTCCCATCGGGGTTTTTGTCGTAGATTATGAAGGTAATATCCAGGAAGTAAATGACCATGCGGCTAAGATGACCGGTTATAGTGAAGAGGAATTAAAAAATCTTACACTATTTGACCTGACTGCACGAAGTGATAAAGAAACTAAATATTACCTTAAGAATTTTAAAAGAAATGGTCAGATAGAAATAGAAGGAAAGTTTATTAAAAGGATGATGAACAATTTTACGCTAGGGTTAACGGAATAGTGATAGATGAAGATAAGTTTTTGGGCTTCGTGGAAGATATTGATAAAAGAATCAAGATGCGTAACAGGCTCAAAAGGCAGAAAGCCTACTTTGAACAGTTATTTAATGAATCCACAGAAGGTATTGTTTTATTAAATAATAAGGGGATAATATTAAAAGTTAATCACCACTTCTTAGAAATATATGGTTATGATAGAGATGAAGTAGTAGGTGAAAATATTGATGATCTCATAACTCCCCCAGATAAAAAAGAAGAAGGTATATATTATACAGAAGAAGTAATGGCCGGCAATGACATCAAAGAAGAATCAGTCAAGGTAACTAAATCCGGTGAAAGAATCCACGTATCTATCCACGCTTTCCCCATCAAACTGGATGAAGGCCAGATTGGGATCTATGGTATATATAATGATATTACTGAACGGAAAAAAGAAGAAGAAAAAAGAAGATATCTTTCTTTTCACGATCAGCTAACCGATTTATATAATAGACGGTATTTTGAAAATGAAATGGAAAGGCTAGCCGGTTCCCGTAAAACCCCCATCAGTATGATAATAGCCGATATAGATGGACTAAAAGAGGTCAATGATACAATGGGCCATCAATGGGGCGATAAGCATATTAAAAATACTGCGGACATTATTTCCGGGGTGACCAGGCAAGAAGATATTGTTGCCCGGATCGGGGGAGACGAATTTGCTATCCTTTTACCTGAAACCGATGAAAAAGAGACTCATAAAGTTGTAGACCGAATCAAAGAAAGTATAGAGTTCAGGAATAAATCGGCTGAGGTGCCATTAAGTATTTCGATCGGTTATTCTGTTCAAGAAAACAAGGACGGGAATCTGGAAGAAAACTTTAAAAAGGCCGATAAAATGATGTATCATAGAAAGCGGAATAAAAAACATAACAGATATTAAATTTTTAAAAAAGATAGAATAAACTAATCCCACTTTTCGGTGGGATATTTTTTTATACAAAAAAAGTTAAACTACTAATTAAAATAATTAATAAAGTTAATAAAATCTTAATAAATTATTAATAGATATTAATAAATAAACCCTAAATATATGATATTATTAATATAAAGCGGTTAAAAGAGGCTAAAATTAACAAATATTAATAAAATAATTAAATAATTTAAAAAAATAATTAAAATATTTAATATTTTACTTGACAAATCTTAAATTAATGTTTATAATATAACTAGAATAAAGAAATAAACAAAAAAGGAGGAGTTAAAATGTTTAACAACGATAAGTTCAGATTGATCGAAGATAGAAACTGGCGTAAAGAAATTAAACTGAACAAGAAGCAAAACAGAGTTGCCGAAGAATATATTAATCAGTTCTTCTAAAGAAAAAATACATAAGTAAAAAGGAGGTAGAAAAATGTTTGGTAAAAAGTTAAATGATTTCTTTTCCTTAGAAAACAGAAACTTTAAAAGAGAAAGAAAAGAAAAATTAAGAGACCAGATCCAAATCGAAGAGTACAGAAGTGAATTAATGTAAGCGAAGAACAAAAAAACAAAAGGAGGTTAGAAATATGAGTAACCTAAAAAGATTCATGAGATTAGAAAACACAAGCTATAACCACCAGTATAAAGAAAAAAGAAGAGCAAACACCAGATTAGAATCATATAAAGTAATGGGGCTATAAAAAATAAAAAAGGAGGATAAACTAGATGATGATGATAACAAAACAAAGAGGTCTAATTAAATAACGAGCATAAGGATATAGAAGATTGATAATAAATAAAAGGTGGTGAAAAGATAAATGATTTTTAAAGATAATCCTTATGTTAAAAATACAAAGGCAGAACTTGATTTTTAAGTCCCTTTCTAATGAAAGAATTTAGAAGGGACTTTTTTAATGTTTTAGGTTAACTATTTTACTTCATTTGAGCATAAAAAAATGTATTCTTTAAACAAGGATTATATTTTTAAATGTTCAAATAGAATAAAGGAAAGTGAGGAAAAAATGATGAGAAAATTAACTACTTTTATAATAACTTTATTCTTTTTGTTAATGTCCAGTACAGTAATGTATGCCGCTATTGATGTCGGCAATGTACCGCAAGATGTCGAGGATGTATTTAAAAGAGAAGTAGAAGGTGTTGAGGTCGAAAGCTGGATTACCAACCTTAATATACCCTGGCAGCTTATCTTTTTACCGGACAGCAGCCGGGCGCTTGTCACCGAAAGAACCGGTACGATCAGATTGATAGAAAACGGTAATTTAGTTGATGAGCCCTATGCAGAACCTGATGTAGCAGCTATCGGTGAAGGTGGACTGATGGGAATTGCCCACCATCCGAACTTTCCGAGCGAACCATATATCTATATAATGTACACCTACAGAAATCAAAACGGGACTTTATATAACAGAGTTACCCGTTTAACAGACCGCGGGACTAAGGGCGATAGTGAAGAAGTAATGCTAGATCAAATTCCAGCCAGCCGGGTCCACAACGGGGGCCGAATAGCCTTTGGACCGGATGATAAACTTTATGTCACAACTGGTGATACCTGGAATCGGACTATTGCCCAGAGCATGGATAATCTTGGTGGTAAAATCCTGAGATTAAATCCGGATGGTTCTATACCAGAAGATAATCCTTATGAGGGTTCATATATCTACAGCTTAGGTCACCGCAACCCGCAGGGCTTAGCCTGGCACCCCGTGACCGGCCACCTCTTTATAACTGACCACGGTCCTTCCGGGGAAGAAGGTTTACACGGTAGAGATAGAGTTAAGGTTATCAAACCGGGCGGCAACTACGGCTGGCCCGATAAAATCGGTTATCTGGAAGATACCGAACACGAGAATCCCCTAATGATGTGGCCACAGGCAACACCTCCTTCGGGACTTGCCTTTTATAAGGACGAACTATATATTGCCACCCTGGGCAGCAGTGCCTTAATAAATGTGCACTTAACCCACCAGGGTGGTTATGATTATTCTGTAGATAAAATTGAGCGTTGGTTTGCTGAAGGCAATTATTCAGGTGTCTACGGGCGCTTTAGAGCCGTTATGCAGGGACCCGAGGCTGACCTTTATCTTTTAACCAGTAACCGGGACGGGAGAGGTAATCCGAGAGAAGGAGATGACCATATTTATAAACTGATAATTGAAAATTAAATTTTTTTAAATATATAAAGAAAAAACAAAAAACTAAAGAAAGGAAAGTGAAAAATGAACAGAAAGTTACCATTAATTTTGTTTCTGACCATTTTACTGACGGCCGGATTAACAGGATCCATTCAGGCTGAACTGGGTCAAGCTCACACAAAAGAGATGCAGCACTTCACTTATACCTACTATCAAGAAGATGAACCTATCAACGAGATCAACAAAAGGCTGAAAAAAAATTATAACAAGGTCCTTAGTAAATATAATGTTAAATTAAATAAGAAAGTTAAGATTGTAATCTACCCGGATGTAGACAGTTTCCATAAAGGGGCTAATATTACTAATAAGTCACCTGGAATTGTGGGGAGTGCTGTCAGCAGTTATTTGATTAAGATAGTTTCTCCCTTGCATCCGGGGCCGGTCCATGACTATGAGAGTATATTGAAGATTGCTGTACATGAATTTGTACATATTTCTACTAATCAGATTAATCATCGGATTCCCATCTGGTTGAATGAGGGGATTTCACTATATGAAGCAAAACAGATCAACCCCAAGCAGATCAAAAAGTTAATTAAGGCGGACCGGGTTCCGACAATAACCCAATTGGAACGTAATTTTTATGAAAACTTTGGCTATGCAATTTCGGGCACGATCGTTCAATATATAGTTGATGCCTATGATTACGAAAAACTTATTAGCTTTATAAAATCTCCTACTGATTATGAAAAAGTGTTTGGATTAACAAGAAAAGAGTTTTTCAGTAATTGGAAGGGATATTTGTATAAAAAATATCAATAAAAAGGAGCGATAGGAGAGTTGAAGTTCATGCAAAACCGTAAAAAATTGTATTTAATTATTTTTATTTTGCTGGCCATGGCAGCTATTGCCTTTTTCAATTTAAGAAATAGGGCTAGTAAAAGCAAGATTAGCGAACCATTACCCACCTCGGCCGTTAGTGCAATTGAAACTGATTTTCCTATAGATTATATAGAAAGTAATAAAGATCAGGTGCAGGTAGTGATACCCAGGGTTTATGAATTAATAAATATAGTGGAGTCGATAACGGAAAGCGGGCTGCAAGGTAAGTTGTAATCTTTCAAAATACTTTATCCTAAATTAATATGTTTTTTTCAAGATATTT
>CAZGMM010000044.1:0-14726 GCA_964526845.1 uncultured Halanaerobiales bacterium
CTAAATCAAATTAAAGATTTAGAGAGAGTTTTCTTTCAACATTTTTGATAAATATAGAGTTGGACCTGGTCCGTTGGCTTACAGGGGCATGAGCGGCTATATAGACGTTTATATTAGTAGCCCCCAGTATCTCTCCGATAGTCCAGACAAAAGTAGAAACTAAGAGTAAGGGATAGGAATTTACAAAACTGATCATACCAAAGCCGATTGCAAATAATATACCACCGATTATGATATTAAAGATCGGTTTAAACTTTAAAGTCAAACCAGTTACAAAAATCGTAAAAATAACTACTGTAAATGCATTGAAACTCATATTCATCCCCTAGATAGAAGGTCCTCTTGTCCCGAAAATTTCGTTTAACTGGAGAGGTAAAGCAAAAGCCCCTTAGGTATAAACAATCCTGTAGAAAAACATTATGAAACCAAATACAATTATACTGGGCCTTTTAAGTAAAATCCCAAATAAAGAACCTTTCTCTGAACTTTCCAGGGCGGGAAGTTCCTCATCAGGTATTTTTTCTGCTAAATCTTTAGTTTCCGGCACATAGATAGCAACCAGTATTATTGCTATCAGGGCTGTAGCAGCATCACCTAGAAATATAAGTGGCAGATAATTATTGAATAAAAAGTTGGTAACCATCGGTTCTACTGCATAACCTGTATTCCAGCCAAGATATTGCAGTGAATAAGCTTTTTTCTCTCTTTGCCGCGTGTTAAATCAGAAATCATGGCTGTAAAAGAAGGGTTAACAGCTCCATTAAAAAAGGTCCTAGCTATTAAAAAGTAAATTACAAACTTACTTTCACCTAAAAAGGCAGGTGGAATAAGCATGAAAGCCATCAAAACTGTAGAAGTAATATATTTTTCCCGGCCAAATTTATCAGCCAGGTTGTCCCCCACAAACATACCAGGTACATTAGTTATTACAGCTATTGTCACATAAGAGCCAGCTTCACAAGCACCTGGATATAAGCTCATATTCTTATATTTATCTAAAACTTCAGCTCATAATTTTCTAAAGCTTTTTTGTCCGCCCTCATTCTTGCCGTTTTGGCAGGATCAACTACCTGACAGATTTCTAAGTCACAGATCAAACTCATTAACATTGCTAATTCATTAGCAGGCAGATCAATTCTATCTTTTAGAAATTTAAACATGTCATCGGAAGTTCTTTTAGTAGCTTGATCTAGATTCTCAGCGGAAGCAATAGTATAGAAGGCTTCTTGATCTTCCACCATGGGATTATTAATATATTTATCCTTAATAACTTCAACCTCTACACGAGCTTCTCCCGCGATTTCAACCCCACATATCACTACTTCTCCATCACCCATCACAGCATGCATGTCTCCCATCGCAAGTAAGGCTCCCGGGACATTTACGGGAAAATATACGGTAGAACCGGCTCTAATTACTTTGTTATCCATATTACCACCGTGGGAACCGGGAGTACCACAGTCAATACTCTTGACAGGGGGAGCTACTCCGATAACACCGATCATAGGGTTTAAGGATAGCTTAATTTTATCATTAAATACTGCTTTATTATCTTCAATATGAACAACTTTGGTCTCGGGACCGGTTAAAAATTCAGATAGATAACCCATCTCCGGTATGGTGGTCATCGATCCCTTATCAGCTATATTGATCTCTTTAATTGTTACTTTAAGTACATCATCGACCTCGGCCCCTTCTACGTATAAAGGGCCGGTCGCTGGATTAATATTATCCCAGTCCAGTTCATCTAATGTCATGTCTTCCGTCTCAATCTGACCGCCAAAACAGTCCTGGGTTTTAAATATCACTTCTTCTTTTGATTTACAACTTGCAATTGGTTCATTATCAGGAGACATCTTAAAAACAACCTGATCAAGTATTTGCATCTTATTTACCTCCAAAGATATAATTTTGTTTTTTATTGTCAATTATATTTAATTTTCAAGATGGAAAAGAAAAATCCTCTTATCATATGCTAAAAGGGTGGCCCAAAATGAGCCACCCTCCGGTCTATATTATCATATCTTATTTTCACACTCTAATCAGAATGGTACCCATAGTATAACCAACTCCTGATGCAGTTAGACAGACCAGGTCACCTTCCTCAACTTCACCTTTTTCTAGAGCGTCATTTAAAGCCATAATGATACAGGCATTACCGGTATAACCGTATTTATCCATTACATTATGGGTTTTTTCCATATCTATACCTAAGTTATCACAGGTTAGTGCAATAGCAGATTTATTAATCTGGGTAAAGATAAATTTATCTACCTCTTCTAATTCATAGTTGCTTTTATCAAGCATTTTTTCGATGATTACAGGCCATAACTCCGGATTACGGTTCATTAGTTCACCGCGCCAGAAAGTTAAATCAGGTGGTACATCTCCTTCACCCTTTATCCTTTCTTCTGTAGCAGGAAATCTGGTTCCACCAACATAAATTCCCAGAGTCATCCACTGATCCCCGTTACCAATGAAATGGCTTTCTAATATCCCTCTCTTAGTTTCATCGTTTTGGTAAATGGCAGCTCCTGCCCCATCTGAAAATACGCAGAAGAACTTGCCTCTTTCCATATCTGAATACTTAGTCATATTATAGGTTGATATTAACATCACTGTATTGAAATCAGGATTACCTTCAATCCAATTCTTGGCCGTTTCTGTACCGAATATAAAACCGGTACAGGAAGCATTCAGGTCAAAAAAAGGTGCACCATCCCTCATCCCCAAATCGTTTGCAACAATAGCTGAACTTTGGGGAGAAATGATATCAGGAGTATCAGAAGATAAAATCAAGAGATCTATTTCATCGGCCGACATACCTGCTTCTTCCAGTGCAGCCTGACCTGCTTTGACAGCTAAATCAGCTGCACTCATATCAGGCCCTGTAACATTTTTTTGTTCAATTCCTAGAGGTTCCATAAATTCACTGATATCTTCACCTACAATCTCACTCATCTCTTCAATATCATAAGTGTTATCAGGAGCATAAGAACCTGTGGCTACTAATTTAACACCCAATAGGAACACTCCTTTCTTAATTTCTTTGCTAATTAGATACCTAAATAAGTTTTTTGAATTTCTTCATTACTGGATAATCCTTCCACGGTATCTTCTAATTCGATCCTACCGTTTTCCAGCACATATCCTCTATCAATTATTTTCAATCCCTGCTTCACATTCTGTTCTGCCAGCAAGATTGAAACATCTTCTTTTTTAATTTCACCCATCTTTTTGAAAAGTTCTGTTACTAAAGAAGGTTGTAAGCCTACAGATGGCTCATCAAGGATTAATAGCTTGGGATTAGACATTAAAGCCCTACCTAACGCCAGCATCCTTTGTTGACCACCACTCATCGTACCTGCTAATTGTTTTTCTCTTTCCCTTAAGATCGGGAAAATATTATATACAAACTCTAAACTTTCCTCTGTTTTATCTTTAGCTGCAGGTATATAGGCAGCTCCTAATTTTAAGTTCTCTTTTACCGTCATCAGGGGGAATAGTTCTCTTTTCTGCGGTACCAGTGCAATACCTTTTTTAACTATCTCATGGGTAGCAAGATCACTGATCTCTTCACCTTTAAACTTTATACTACCTGTTTTGTTTTTAACTAAACCCATTATTGCTTTAATTAAGGTAGTTTTACCGGCTCCATTGGAGCCAAATATACTTACAGCTTCATTATCTTCGATTCTCATCGATAGATCCCAAATTACCTGAATTCTTCCGTATGAAACATTTAAATTATTAATCTCAAGCATATTATTCTTCCTCCCCCAGGTAAGCAGCGATAACTTCTTTATTCTGTGAAACTTTTTCATATGGACCTTCTGCAATGGTTGCTCCTTTATTTAGTACAATAACTCGGTGAGTTAATTCTTTAACAACCTTCATGATGTGTTCTACCACAACAATCGCTATATCTCTTTCATGTAATTTTTTAACTATATCAATTAATTCCCAGGTTTCTTCACTTGTTAGGCCTGCCATAATTTCATCTAAGAAAAGTAGTTTGGGATCAGAAGCTAAAGCTCTCCCTAACTCCACCTTTTTTAACTCTAAGACTGTGAGTTCGTCGATAGATTTATTAACATTCTCTAATTTTAAGAAATCACAGATTTCCTGAGCTGACTTGCGGGCCTCGGGCAATTTTTCCCCTTCTCCAAATAAAGAACCGACCATGATATTTTCAATGGCTGAAAAGTTCTCTAGAGGACGAACGATTTGAAAGGTCCTCGCAATACCCTTCCTATTTCTAATATAGGCAGTATTATTTGTTACATCTTCCCCATTAAATTTTATTGCTCCTTTATTTACAGCAAGTGTTCCCGCAATTAAATTAATTACTGTTGTTTTACCAGCCCCATTGGGTCCAATGATACCGAGAATCTCGCCTTTATCAACTTTAAAACTCAAATTATCTACAGCAACTAGTCCCCCAAATCTTCTTACAATATTTTCGGCTTTAAGTGTGGGCATTGTTATCCCCCCCAACTATACTTCTCTTCAGGAACTTATTCCTGATCGGCTTATATACACCCTGAGGTAAGAATAGTACTACTATTACAATAATAATACCATAAACTATTAGGTGTCCATAAGGCATTATTAATTTTAAGTATTCGGAGATTATCCCCAATACCAGGGCACCAATAATAGGACCGTTAGTAGTATATATTCCACCTACTAACGCCATCGCTAAGGGTAAGAGTAGAAAGTTCAATGAAAAGGTGCTCTCGGGATTAACAAAGGCATATTGTTGGGCATAAGCAGCTCCGACTAACCCCTGGATAGCAGAAGTCAGTACAAAGACAAATAAGAGGTATTTAAAGACATCTATACCACTTGATTTGGCTGTTGTTTCATCATTTCTAATCGCATTAATTGCATAATGAATTCTACTTCTTTTAAATACTTCCGAAATAAATATAACTAATAAAGCTATTATTAAAATCATGTAATATATCTTGGTAGGATTACCCTCAAAGATAGCGGTGCTTAACTGAGTACCACTTGCACCACCGGTCAGATCTTCCATATTCCTTATAATAACTGAGAAAACATGAGTTAAAGCTAAGGTTGTAATCGCAAAGTAAATTTGACGTAACCTTAAAACAATAAAACCCAATCCAAAAGCTACTAAACCGGCAAAAATTGCTCCAACCAATAAACTTAAGATCGGATTAAGCCCTGATTGAGCTACAATAAGAGCGGAAGCATAACCACCTAAACCAAAAAAACCGGCTGTACCAAAAGAAAGTTGTCCAGTTCTAAGCATCATATCCCAGCTAAGACTCAATGACATAAAAATAAGTATCGTAGTAAATACACTCATTAAATATGCCCCGGCATATAAGGGTAATGTTGCTGCAATAATTAATAAAATTAAGATGAATAAATTCTTTTTCATTATCTAGCCCCCCTATATGATCTTGCAATGATTACTATAATTAATACTCCAAAGAATACTATATCTGACCAACCACCATAATTGGGAATATAATTAATGGCAGATTCACCAACACCGAGTAAAATCCCCGCAAATAATATTCCGTTAAGATTACCCAGGCCTGCCATCGCAGCTAGGGCAAAAGATTTTAAGGTAAAGGGTGAACCTACGGCCGGGAATATAGAGGTTCTTGGTAGCATTGTTCCTGCCACTATACCCAGTATTCCAACAGCTACACTAAATACAAATAGATATACATATTCTACATTTATACCGACTATCTTAGCTCCTTTAGGATTTTGGCCGACTGCAAAAGTGGCCTGGCCTAAACGAGTTTTTTTCAAAAATAATTGTAAGCCTATCAAAACAGCTATTGCCGCTAGCACATATAATAATTCATAAGTACCAAAGCGAAATCCAGCAATTTCAGTAGAAGCATAAGCATAATTAGTATAGACATTTCTGGCGCGAGAAGTCCAGATTATATTAATAACTTCAAGTAAGACCAATGAAACTCCAAATGTAATTAAAAGTTGACTTAAATGTCCTTCATTAACAACCTGTTTAACGGTTAATAAATATATAATACCGCCTAATATAACTAAAAAGATTACAGTTGGAACTATTGCTGCCAGTGGATCCAACCCAAATCTAGAATTAAGCATATAAATAAAGTAAAAACCTACAGTCAAAAACTCCCCATGAGCCAAGTTCAAAACACCTAGTATCCCTAACACTAAAGCCAGTGGTAAGGCTATTAAAGCATATAAGCTGCCTCGCTGTAGACCATCCATCAAGGCATGGGGATTCCAAATACCGACAATTATCATAAATATTGCTAAAAATAGTAATATCGTATATGTTTTCTTAAGAGAAAATGACATTTTTCCCCTCCATCCTTATTGAAATTTTTTATTAATAATAAACAGCCGGGCCAATCACAGCCCGGCTGTCTGATTGACTAATTACCAGGAAAAGGGATATTCAAGTTCAGCAGTTGCTACATCAAATGGCCAAATTACGTGCTGTTTACCATCTTGATACTGTAGTATCTTCTGAGCTGTAAATCCTTGGTGTTTAATAATATTACTTGGTGACATTTCTAGGGTTGTACCCATTGGTGAATCATAAGTTGTATTTTCTAATGCAGTGATTAGTGCTTCTTTTTCTAAGGTACCAGCTTCGCGAATTGCTTTAGCTAGATACATAATATTGGTATAACCTAGTGGAGCAAAGTAAGTCGCTGGTCTTTCACCATGCATTTTGATATATTCTTCCCAGAAGTGAGCTGCGGGATCACTAACCTGTCTTAAAGCAGGTGCCCACATACCATAAAGAACAACTTTATCAGCCAGTGGGTTAGCTTCAAAGTCAGCCGGCCATCCTGGAGGAGCTCCTACGTAAAGTGGGGGCTCAAAGCCAACTTCTCTTGACTGAGCGAGTAGTGGAACTGCGTCTGCACCATAACCGGCCCAAATAAATAGATCCGGATCATATTCTTTAGCCTGACGTAACATTGCACGGTATTCACCGCCACCTAGAGCAGCACTTTTAAAGGAAGCTCCGGCAAATTCTTCCATGATATCTGAAAATGGTCCTTCACCTTCTTGGGCGCTTTCGAACATTGATTGATAAGCATTATATGAATCAGTACCAAAAGCACCTTCTTCATATGCTAGAAAAACTTTACCTACTTCTACATTTTCATATTCCTCTGCAATTGCTGTCCAACCTCGACCATAACTAGCACCCTGTTGATAATCCCAGGGGTGTAAGTGAAAGTACCAATCTGCATCTGCACCTATGGCTTCTTCAGCTTTGTGAGAAGCTGCGCCAGCCCAAACAGTTATCTTCTTATATTTCTTCAAACTTGGAATTTGAGCCTGATGTACACCACTTGACATACCACCTACAAAGAAATCAACATTATCAACAGTGGCTAATTTATCAATAGCAGCAGCACCTTTTTCAGGTTTAAATTCACTATCTACAACAACTAATTCTACAGGTCTGCCTAAAAGTCCACCATTATCATTGATTTCTTTAACAGCCAATTCCATAGCATTTGTGGACTGCCTACCGGTAATATCACCGAGTGGGTTGACTGCCCCAATTTTAATGGGATCATCTTGGGCAACTACACCAAGACTAAAAGCAAATGCTAAAACAAAAACTAACGAAATAATTAATAAACTATTTCTCTTCAATTTATAATCCCCCTTAAATCTTTATTATATTAATTGAACTCTTAAAATTAATCTACTGAAATGCAATCATTTTATTCCCCCACTATCACATCCTTTCAATGTAATTTTACTTACCAAATCTTCAATTCATTGGCTTTTTCTCTAATTTCATCTCTAAAATCTGGATGAGCTATACTAATCATAGCATCTACTCTATCTCTAATACTTTTTCCTTTAAGATGAGCCACACCATATTCAGTAACTATATAGTCTATATCATTTCTACCTAAAGTTATCTTGGATCCGGGTGGAAGTTGAGCTAAAATAGTAGAGATCTCACCGCCTTTTGCTGTAGATCTTAAGGCAATAATACCTTTACCGCCTTCAGACCTCTGGGCTCCGCGGTGAGTATCTACCTGGCCACCGGTTCCACTATAATGCTTATTACCAATTGCTTCCGAACAAACCTGCCCTG
The DNA here is from genome assembly GCA_964526845.1 of uncultured Halanaerobiales bacterium. Lineage (GTDB taxonomy): Bacteria > Bacillota > Halanaerobiia > Halanaerobiales > M55B127 > M55B127. Next base: position 8,114 of record CAZGMM010000044.1, read on the forward strand.
TTACATCAACCTGTAAGGCTGTATTTACACTAACCATTTTATGGTTTTGTCCTAAGATATAAGGATCATTGGTAACCTTACCCTGTTGAAATTCGACAGCTAAATTTTTATCAATGAAGTCGTATAATTTCTGCGTTCCTAAAGCAAATGTCCCCACCATCTTACCCTTCCAGATGGACTTTTTCTTATTAGTAATTACACCTTGTTTGAAAAGGTCAACCATTCCATCTGTAAACATTTCGGTATGAATGCCGAGGTCTTTTTTGTCTGTTAAGTGATGAGTAATAGCATTGGGAATACCGCCGATTCCTAACTGGAGAGTTGAACCATCCTCGATAAGGTCGGCCACATTTTGACCGATCTGTTCTTCTACTTCACCGGGTTCGATATATGGTAGTTCTATAAGTGGGGCATTGTTTTCAACAACAAAATCTACATCCGAGATATGAACCTGGGTATCTCCTAAAGTCCAGGGTAAATTTTCGTTGATTTCTAAAACTACCATATCAATATTTTCAACCATCTGTTTTTCATAAGTTAGCCCAAGTGAAAGTGAAAAGAAGCCATTTTTATCCATAGAAGTAGCAGTGCCCCAGAAAATATTAATGTCATCATTCTCTATTTTCATGGTACCTGCTTCATGGAGATTATTGGGTATATAGGTAACATTACCGTGTTTATGGTTAGCCCTGTCACCAGGCCCATAAAACCAGGTTTCATTTAGAAAATGTCCTTTCATCTCCGGTTTCAGAAATTCATAGTCTCCCATCATTAAACAGGAAACCACATTAACATTTTCCAGTTCATCTTTATGTTTTCCAAGTTCAGTTAAAAGTCCTTGAGGTTCTGAACCCGCCATTGCAGTAACTACTTTCATATTTGACTCTACTTTTGAGACTGCTTCTGGTATTGTAATTAATTTTTCATTATATAGTTCTTGGAAATCCATTAATCTTCCTCCTTTTTGGAACAAAACTTATAAGGTGATACCACCGTTTACATCTAAGATAGTGCCATTACAGTAATCACCTGACTCAGCTGCCAGGTATAGATAAGCGTTAGCAACATCTTCAGGATCTCCTAATTCTCCAAATGGTACTTTAGCTCTAAGCTTGTCTAATACCTTTTCTGGTATTTTAGCAACCATCTCTGTCATAATATAACCAGGCGCTACAGCATTAACATTTACACCTTTGCCGCCTAACTCTTTAGCCCAGGTTTTTGTCATCCCAATAACACCTGCTTTAGTAGCAGAATAATTGGTTTGACCGATATTTCCCTGTTCTCCTACTACAGAAGAGGTGTTAATAATTTTACCTTCACCTTTTTCCATCATTAAAGGTGCGACTGCTTTTGTACAGTTAAAAACACCTTTTAAATTAATATCTACAACTTTATTCCACTGATCATGAGACATCTTTGTTAAAAAGGAATCTGCAGTTACACCGGCATTATTGATTAAAATATCTATTGTGTCGTATTTTTCTACAGTTTTATCAACCATATCTTGTACCTGATCCCAATCAGACACATCAACATTAATCAAAAGGGCTTCTCCCCCATTTTCATTAATTTCTTGGGCTACTTCTTTACCAGCTTCTGGATCAAAATCAGCAATAACTACCTTTGCCCCTTCTTGTGCAAACTTCAGAGCACCAGCTCTACCGATACCGCTACCGGCACCAGTAATAATGGCTACTTTATCTTTTAACCTCATGTAAAAACCTCCATTTAATATTAACTTTTTAGTTTAACCCCATTTGATTGTAAGGGCATTCCAAGCATAACCGATGCCTGCACTCACAAAGACAACAATATCCCCTGGTTTGACTTTACCCTCATCAAGGGCTAATTCTAAGGAAATAATCTGATCATTTTGTCCAATATGTCCATATTCATCCAGATAGATACTCTGTTCTTCCGTCAGACCTAACTGATCAAGCATGAACTTGTGGGCCGAGTATTTCATATGAAGGATTGCTATATAGTCCACATCATCCATTTTAAATCCGCTTCTTTTAACTGAATCTTTGACAACTCCCACAAAGTTTTCAATAGAAACTTCGTTTAGCCTTTCCTTCATAAATTCCGGTTCCAAAACATCTAAATGGTGTTCGTTGTTTTCTAATCCTTCTGCCGTTAATTCTTTTTTAGTTCCACCAGCCGGTACTACTACCGTTTCCGATAAAGAACCATCTGTTCTCGCAGTTGCTTCTAAGATTGTGTTTTCACCTAAACCTTTTCTTAATATCACAGAGGTTCCACCGGCCCCTAAATTATACATAAAAGATACTTTAGGGTTATCAAAATCAATTAAATCTCCGTTTCGATAACCGGAACCAATCAATACCGTATCCATTTCATCATTATTAAGCAGCATATCTTTGGCAACTTTTATCGCCATAATCATCGTTCCACAGCGTAAGGCAATATCAAAAGCCCAGGCATTGTAAGCCCCTATTTCATGCTGAAGTTTAATGGAAGCAGTCCACATCGGATACTCCTTATGTTCTGCCCCTGCCCAAATTACTAAATCAATCTCTTCCGGATCAATACCAGCTTTTTCAATTGCTGTATTGGAAGCCTTTATACCCATTTCACAGGTATGATCATCTTCACCTGGAATCGGTTTTTTAGTTATACCAAACTTTTCTCTTATTACATCTTCTGGAATACCTGTTTTTTCGGCTATTTCCTCACTGTCCATATATTTATCTGGAATATATACACCAGTCGAGAGGATACCAACGTTTTCTTTCACCATTTCACCCCCATTTAATATTTGTTGTTAATATTATAATTAAAATTAGTTACTACAATGTTGCATTGCAGTTACAAACTTATATCTATCTTCAGTTATCCTTAAATCAACTATCTTAATTATAATAAAGATAAGTTACAATACAGTTGCAAAGAGTTACAAAGTATTTACAAATAAAAAATCCAGGCTCAAGGCCTGGATTCTTGCCGGTTTATATACTATATTTAACTTGTTTTTATATCTTTATATAACTCGATAGTCTTTTGGGTCGGAATAACTCCTAATTCCTGTTCTAGGTTATCAGCACAGCGCTGATAGGTTCTAAGCGCCTGGGACCTTTGTCCCATCTCATCATAAGATTTCATCATCAGTTGATAGGCCTCTTCTATGGAGGATTCTTCCGCAATTAGCTTTTCTGCCATCTCAACAGTTTTTTGATATTCTCCTAATTCAAAATAAAGTTCAGCCAAAATTTCAACTCCCTGAATAAATAGCTGTTTATACTTTTCCCGCACCTCTCGGGCCCAATCCTGGTATAAACAATTAGGGAGATAAACTCCTTTATACAGCTTGACCGCCTGAGAAAGATTTTCAATTGCTTTGTTTTCTTCTCCCCAATCAGCCTGTTCTGTACCTTTTTGTATGAGTTCTTCAAATTGATTTATATCCACTTTATAGGTAGCATTGGGGTTTAGACCATAGCGGGAACCTTTCTTATTTATGAAATAAGGGGTGGCTCTAGCTTCTCTATTCGGTTCCAATACATTATTTAAGGCATTTAAAGCTACTTTAAAGTCCCTGATCGCTGATTTTTGGTCTTTTTCCGGCGAAATCAGTTCTGCTAATCTTTCCTTTGGTATTAACTCATTTTGATAGGTTAAAAAGATTTGAAATAAAGTTCTTGCTTTTTTCCGTTTCCAGTCACTATCTTTAACCTCTGTTCTACCCCTTTTAACTTTAAATTGTCCCAGAGTTTTTACTTTCAGGGTATAACCAGGATGTTTAACCCCGGGTTCTATTTCTAGGTCTTCCAGAATTAATTTACAGAACTCTTTTTCAATATCCATATTATATCCCTTTGTCAAAATGGGTAATAAAGTCGCCTGATCCCTCGGTCCTAATAGATTTACTTTTTTAAATACAAACTCTAAATCATTGTCTTTAATTATCGGTACAATCTCTTCTAAGCGGTGTTTGAAATCTACCTTTCTTTCTAATTTACAGTCTATTAAAGTAAGCCAGATTTGGCCGATTGTCTTGCCGAAAATATCATTACAGTAATCATAAGACTTAACTGCTTTAGTTAACCATTCGGTTGCTGATTTATAATTATCTAAAAAGATATATCCGATACCGAGGGAGAGTTGGATTAAACTACCCAACCATTCGTCCCCGGCTTCTTCACAAATCTTTAAACCTTCTTTTCCATACTGTTTCATCTGTTCTTCATAACCTAGATTACCATAGACTAAGGTCAGACCCCAGAGCGCTTCGGCCCGGCCCCGCCTTACTTCCAATCTATCTACAATCTCTAGGCTTTTTTCATATGCTTTTATCGCATCTTCCTGTTTCTCCTCACCATTAATCTGTAAAGCATGTCCTAATCTCATGTTGGCAACCGCTTTAGTAAATAATGATTCTAGATGTTTTGATTTTTCAAGACCCGTTTTAGCATATTCTAAAGCCTTTTCATTTTTTCCTTCAAAAGAAGCAATTAAAGAAAGTAACAAGACGGTTTCCCGGTGGGCTCTACCTACTTTTTTATCATCTTCTATATCTTCTTTTTTAAGTTCTTTTTTTAATAAGTTTTCAGCTTCTTTAAGACGGCCCGTTCTAATTTTAACCCGCGAATCTAAAATATTACTGGCATTTTCTTCATCTAATTTACTTAATTTATCCTGCATTTCTTTTGCCTTATCTACATTGCCCCTATTTAGGTAATTTTCAGCAACTAACCTTAATAAGACTGACTCATCCCAATAACTCTCTTTTTCCCTTAACTCTAAGGCTTTTTTTAGATATTTATCGGCCTCAGAAGGTTGGACAGTATCGAGATAAATCATGGCCATCTTTTGATAGGCCATACTGATCCCTTTATCATCATCATTTTCTTTTAAATATTTCCGTCCCTGCCTATACCAATCCAAGGCGTCATTATAATTACAGGTAAAACGGTCAATATCACCTTTATATAAATAAAGCCGGGGGAAGTTTTCCAAAATTCTGGCCGGCAATTTTTCAAACCAGTTATCAAAAACCGTAAAACGGCCTGCATTCATTAATTTATTAGCCTTCTCTTTTAAGATCTTAGCAGCCGTGAAGTAATCACCCGATTTTATATTATGATAGACCGCCTCTTCAAATTGATCTTTTTTCTGATAATACTCGGCAATATCTTTTTGCAAAAGAGAAATATTATTTAATTCTTCTTTAGCTCTCTCCTTTAAAAAGTCATGGAATAGATGGTGGTAGCGATACTTATTATCATCTAATTGAATAATGAAAAGATCGTTTTTAACCAGGTACTTTAGAATCTGAGCACTATTATCTTTCTCTCTTATAAAATCACAAACTTCCGGAGTCAATATCCTCAAGATAGAAGTCTTGATTAAAAAGTTTCTTACCTCCACATTTTGTTTAGATAGTATTTCTTTTGCTAGATAATTAAATAAATGTTCTAGAGAATCCATCGACTCTTCTCTCACTAAATTTAATTTGCTGTCTTCTTTATAACCCTGTCTTATCATTTCCACCCCGATAATCCAGCCTTCTGTTAAATTATATATAGTTTCAAGCTGTTCTTCACTTATCTCATAGTCATAATGTTCCGTATAATATTTTCTTATCTCATTTTTACTTAACTTTAGATCGTCTTCATCAATTTCTAATATCTGATCTTTAACTCTCCACATACTCAAGGAAGATAAGTCGGGAGTTTTACGGGTAGAGAAAATAAAGTGCATATTAGGTGGCCTATGATCAATAAAATGTTCCATTAATTTATTAACCTTAGGTTGATTATTTAATAGATGGTAATCATCAATTATAAGATAAACTTCATCATAACGATATTGATCCCAGAGTTCATTGATTAAGGAATTTAAGACAGGGGTCCACTCCTGATTGGTTTCACCTTTTTCTTTGATAAAATTTAAAGTCTTCTCCCCTATTTCCGAATCCTGTGTATTAAAGGTATATATGAGATTTATTAAAAATGTTAATACATCTCCATCACCTTTGCTGACATTGTACCAAAAGACATTTTCTTTGTTTCTAAAACCAAAGGTTAGATAAGCACTTTTACCATAGCCGGGACCTGCCTTCACCATGGTCACCGGATACTTCGAAGTACTATCAAATAAAGCCCTTAAATGGTCTCTTGAAAATATTTTACTTTTATAATAAGGTGGAAGAAATTTTGTTCTAACCACTACATTTCCAAACACTGTTACACCTCTCCTTAATTTTATTCCTGTAAAAAATAAATTCAATGAATTAGACAAAATTCCTCTAATTATAACAAAAATTTCCTTATTTAATTTGTTAAATTAACTAATTTCATATTTTCTTTTTGATTATGGATTTATAACTTGTCATTTTTTCACAATAAGCTATTATAATAAAATGTTGAGTAAAATTATCATAATAGGAGGAATAATCATGAAATTAAAAAGTTTATCTCTCTATTTTAGTACCAGTTGCAGTAAGTGCCCAGGATGGAACCTTATCTGCTTCCCAACCACAAAATGATGAACAACTGATGGAAGCAATGAGTGCTGACGGTACCTGGATTATAATCTTTACAGAAGATTATAAGTCTAACAAAGATTTAGTAATGGCAGGCGAGCATAA
>CAZGMM010000044.1:14826-18793 GCA_964526845.1 uncultured Halanaerobiales bacterium
CATAACGTTACAGAAAGTATACCCTTGAAACTCCAAGTATTACAGTTAAAAGCCCTAAGATAAGATTCCAGGTTGGTACCTTTGTTGATGATGTATACGTAGAAGCCAATAACTTTAGTTTAAGACAAGGATTTACTGTTGACGGTAATATTTACTTTGCAAGCGAAGAAGCTCTTGCTACCTTCACAATTCAAAGTGGTGCAGAAGTAACTGGCGATTTAACTTTAGAATAAATTAAATAATTATATCTATAATTACATACTGGCTTCTCATTCATCGAAATGATGAGCCGGTTTTTTATTTACTTTCTCATAATTTTCCTATATTATATTTATTGAGTAATCATTTTAGTTGTATTGATTTTTCATTGCAACTATATTGTAACTTATGGGTAACACCTTTTTATTACAATATATAATAGAATTGATTACATAACTATTAATAGGAGGGATTCTTTTGAAAGAAGTTGTTATAGCAAGTGCAGCACGTACTGCTATTGGTTCTTTTGGTAAGGGGTTAAAAGATGTTCCTGTTGTAGATTTAGGCACTAAAGTAATAGAATCTGTTTTAGATAGAGCTAAAGTAGATCCTAAAGTCGTTGATGATGTTAAAATGGGTATTATTCTACAGGCCGGTCAGGGTCAGAATCCTGCCCGTCAGGCATCCCTAAAGGCAGGCTTAGACGTAGATGTACCAGCCATGTCAGTCAACATACTATGTGGCTCAGGACTTAAATCTGTTAATCTGGCTGTTCAGGAAATATTATTAGGTGATGCAGATGTGGTAGTCGCAGGTGGAATGGAAAGTATGAGCAGAGCCCCCTATTTACTGGATAAGGCCCGTTACGGTTACAAGATGGGTGATGGCAAAGTGGTAGATTCCATGATAAAAGATGGACTTACTTGTGCCATAAATGAATACCATATGGGAGTAACTGCCGAAAATTTAGCTGATAAATATGATATCAGCCGTACAAGACAGGATGAATTCGCTGCTGAAAGCCAGCAGAAAGCTATTGAAGCTATTGATAAGGACCGCTTTCAGGATGAAATTGTACCGGTAGAAATTCCTCAGCGTAAAGGAGAACCAGAAGTATTTAAAAAAGATGAACATCCCCGCCGAGGAGTTACCGCTAACGGATTATCTAATTTAAGACCTGCTTTTAAAAAAGACGGTACTGTAACTGCCGGTAATGCATCTGGTATTAATGACGGAGCAGCTGCCTTACTGGTCATGAGTAAAGAAAAAGCTGAAGAATTGGGAGTAAAGCCTTTAGCCCGAATCGTTTCTTACTCTACAGCTGCCGTAGATCCAAAAATTATGGGAATTGGTCCTGTACCTTCAGTCAAAAAAGCCCTGGCAAAATGCGACTGGGACTTTGAAGATATACAATTAGTGGAACTAAATGAAGCCTTTGCTGCTCAATCCTTAGCAGTATTAGAAGAGTTACCCTTTGATCCCAACATAGTAAATGTTAACGGAGGGGCGATTGCCCTCGGTCATCCAATTGGAGCCAGTGGTGCTAGAATCTTGGTTACTTTACTTTATGAGATGGAAAAAAGAGATTTAACAAAAGGACTCGCCTCCTTATGTGTAGGTGGCGGTATGGGTGTTACTACAATTGTAGAAAGATAATTATTTTAACTAAAATAATATAGATTATATATAATTAACAAAAAAACCTGTTTGGGGTTTCCAAACAGGTTTTTCCATTCTTTATAATATTTAATTCATTAAAAAAACCCGACTTGTTAACAAGTCGGGAATTAGTTACTATAACTTATAACAATTTATAATTTAACAACATTTTCAGCCTGTAGGCCGCGGTCGCCTTCAACGATTTCAAATTCTACTTCTTGGTCTTCATTTAATGTCTTGAAACCATCATCCTGAATCGCTGAAAAATGTACAAATACGTCGTCTCCATCTTCTCTTTCAATAAATCCATAACCCTTTTTCTCATCAAACCATTTTACTGTTCCTGTGTAAGTCATTTAAATATATTCCTCCTAAATTTCTTTATTGAGCATTCTTACTTGTTTTTTTCTGCTCAACAGATTAAATATAACACAATATTCCTAGATTGTCAATAAAATCGGAGGAAATTTTGAATTATTTGGCAGGAAGTGACATTTTAACCAATTTAGACTCTACCCTTTTTATATCATTAAGCTCCTCTAATAGTTCATTAACCTCTTCATCGCTTCCTTCTACATTTAAAAATATTAACCCTTCTTCTGCACAGGAACTGGTCTCATGCATTCCCAGTCTTGTCTTGATCATACAGCCTTTTTCTGTCAATACTTCCTGGACCTTTAAAGCAGCATCTGTCCTCTTGTCAATAAGAATTAAGATAACCTTTGTTTCGTTCATCAAAATAACCTCCTTTGTCATTATTTTTAGTCAATATGGATCTGAGCTCTTTCATTAAAGAAACTTTTCATTCCCCATTTTACCATTAAATATACGGTTAAAGTAACACTGCCCAAGATACCCATCATGATAGCAATCTGATATTTAATCGCTGTTAAGGGGGCCGCTCCTGCTAAAATCTGACCGGTCATCATACCTGGTAAAAATACGATACCCATTCCTATCATAGAATTTATTGTCGGTAAAATCGCATTATAAAAGGACCTGTTTTGGATATCTTTGGTTGCTTTTTCGGGCGTTGCACCTAACATCAAGGCATTTTCAATCCGTTCTTTATTATCATTTATGCCTGTAATTAACCCCTGGGCTCCCAGAGAAATTCCAGTCATAGAATTACCAATCAGCATTCCAGAGATCGGGATGAAGTACTGGGGCATAAACCAGGGTTCAATATTGATAACGATAAATAAAAAGAATAATATACTGGCTAAAGTACCCCCGAACATGGAAATTCCGATGATGACCTTTAAATTTCTCGATAATTTACTATCTACCCTGGAATATATATTAAAAATCGCAAATACTTCCATTACCATCAGGATTAAGAGAGTAATATATGGATTGGGATTCTCAAATACATAAGTTAATACATACCCTACTAATACTAATTGCACGGTCATTCTAAAGGAAGCAATTATAATCTGTTTTTCATGTCCTATATTTTCATTTCTTACAATAAATATTAAGATAAGGACAAAAATATAGGCAATTACCAAATTTATTATAGATATATCAAATATAGTGTCAGTCATATAATTCTCTCCTTATTAATTTAATCTATCAAGTTCACCTTCATTTATGGTAATTATCCGGTCCCCGTATTTCTCTGCTATTTCCGGGGAGTGAGTAACCATAATTAAGGTCCCGCTCTTTTCTTTTATACATTTTACTACCATCTCAATGATTAATCTTTCAGTTTCTTCATCCAAAGCGGAAGACGGTTCATCTAACAGTAAAATATCGGGATCAAGAATTAAAATTCGGGCCAGGGCTAATCTCTGTTTTTCTCCCCCCGAAAGTTTTTCAGCCTCATCATCTAAAGCCTGTTCTTTAAGTCCAAATTTTTCTAAGATCTTATCATACTTTTCATCGGCCATCGCATATTCATTATTATAATTTAAAGTAATAGTAAAGTTATCTCTTATCGTACCCGAAAAAATGACAGGATTTTGAGGGAGCATTAAAACTTCTCTTCTTAATTTTATGGGGTTATATTCTTCAATACTTTCCCCCTTAAATAAGATCTCCCCGCTATCAGCACTTACCATATTGTTTAGAAGTCTTAAAAAAGTAGATTTTCCTCCCCCACTACGGCCTACGATACAGGTGATTTCACCTTCATGAATGGTTAACTTTTCTATTTCTAGAATATCTTTATATTTGACATTTTTTAATTCAAACATGCAAGCCCTCCCTTTTAAAGGATATCAATCTTATCAATATTATATATTCAATAATATAACATTTATTCCTTTATAAAAATAGAGTAGGGCGACCATTTTTATGGCTGCCCCCTCATCAAACCGCACGTGCC
>CAZGMM010000045.1:0-18598 GCA_964526845.1 uncultured Halanaerobiales bacterium
CTTTTCACCCAGGTGTCCTTATGCTGATGATAAATGTAGAGAAGTAGAACCTGAATTAAAGTTCTTATCTGATAAACGAAATATCGCCTGTCATTTATTTTAATTTTATACCTTTTAATTTTGATAGCATTTATTTATTAATAAATTTCAAATATGCTTTTTGAGATACCTCTTAGGGGATGATGAAGAATGATAGACTTACTTTCGGTTGGTGCTATGGAAGTTGAAATTATGAGACCAAAACCAGATTTACCTCTTAATGAAATTCATCCGTTTGTTGGGCCATTCCCCAGTGGAGCCTCTGTGATAACAGCCGATGCAGCAGCGAAATTAGGTTTAAAATCTGCTATGGTAGGAATAATTGGAGATGATGAATTTGGTGATGTGATTTATGACAGATTAACAAAGGATGGAATAGATATCAGTGGCATTAAAATAGATTCTAAGGCAACTACAGGAACAGCTTTTGTAAGTTATACCTCAGAAGGAAGTAGAAATTATATATTTCATGTTGATCCTAAAACTGATAATATTAGCAAAGATCAATTCAGATTTGATAAGTGGGGAAAGATCAAGTGGCTTCATATTAATGGGGCTTCTATTGTATCTAGTAAACAAATAAAGGAAGCCTGTGATTATGCTATTCAAGAAATCAATAAAAATGGCGGTAAAATTTCTTTTGACCCCAACATAAGGTTAGAACTTTCAAATTTAGAATCCATAAAGGAAATCTTACTCCCTTACATTAAAAATGCTGACATATTATTACCAAATGAAGATGAAATTAATTCTCTTTTTGGAGATAATTTGCATAAATCAATAGAAAAAGGCCTATCATTAGGTCCTAATTTAGTTGTTGTTAAAAGAGGTCCTAACGGAAGTATTGTTGCTAATGAGAATGAGTGGAGAGAAATAAAAGCCTTTGATGTAAATAGTGTAGATCCGACAGGAGCAGGCGATACTTTTAATGCTGCCTTTTTATTTGCCCATATGAATAATTTATCTCCTTATAATTCAGCCTTATTTGCAAATGCTGCAGCTGCTCTATCCACTACTAAAATGGGGCCGATGGAAGGTAGTCCTACCTTAAAACAAATAAAAGAATTTTTATTTGATGAGGAATATAAAAAGTTAATAAATAAATTACCTTAAAATAGTTTTTTCTCATATAGAATGTCCCCCCATTCTATATGAGAATATTTTTTTATTTTAATCTTTGACATTTGTCCTATCTTATAAAATATTAATAACCCTATTAAATAGAGATCATCTTGTTAATTTAAATCTAAAATTGGATCTTCTCCATATCCGTTGGTAGAAAACAAATAACTTGTCTTTTATATTAATAAATATCACCCTTTTTAATTGAAAAGAATAATATAATATATTTTAAGTACAATGCAATAATAAAAACCTTGTCATATAAGGAAAGTGAACAATTATATAAAAATAATTTTTATGATTTTACCAACTGTTTTGGAGAAAAACCCTAAAATTTAATATACAATAATTTTTCAAATTATCACCATTATAAAATCTAAGATATTAATTATGTACATCAAAATTACAATCATTAGGTAAATCATTTTTATTAATTAAGGAAGCAGCATCTTTATCTAGGATAATAGTAATATTTGGATGGGTTTGAATTAATGAAGCTGGTACACTTGTTTTAATCTTTCCATTTATCGTCTCTTTGATAACTTTAGCTTTGTTCTCGCCACTCGCTAAAAGAACTATACGATCTGCCTTAAGAATGGTAGCCATTCCCATAGAAATTGCCTTGCGAGGGACATCTTCTTTATTCTTAAAAAAACGGCTGTTGGCTTCAATTGTTTCTTCCGTTAAATCCACAATACTGGTAGAAACATTTAATTCATTGGAAGGCTCGTTAAATCCTATATGACCATTAGAACCAATACCTAATATTTGGAGTTCGATTCCCTTACATTTTTTTATTTCTTTTTCATAATTTTGACATTCAACTTCATAGCTGCTGGCTAATCCATTTGGTATATGAACATTTTCCTTTTCTATATTGATATGTTTAAAAAAATTTTCTTCCATATATGTATGGTAACTATTTATATTATCTGGACCCAAGCCACAGTATTCATCTAAATTAAATGTGGTTATTTTACTAAAATCTATTTTATTTTCATTATACATTTCTATTAACTTTTCATACATCCCCAATGGTGTATCTCCTGTTGCAAGCCCTATTACACTATTTGGTTTTAATGTTATTTGACTCGCTACCATAATTGCAGCTTTTTGACTCATGCTTTTATAATCCTTTACCACAAGTATTCTCAATTTAGCAACACCTCTTTAAAAAACTTCTATATATATCATATGAAATATTTATTATTGCTTAACAATATAATTTTTAACCGCTCCAATCATCCCGGCTTCATTTAATAATTTTGCTGTGATTAGCTCAAAATCTTCTGTAAAGACTGGCATAGCTTTATTAAAAACGATTTTTCTTAATGGCTCAATTAGATAATCTTCTTGTGCAGATACGCCTCCCCCAATAATTACAATTTGGGGGTTAAAAATATGAAGAAGAGAAATAATTGCTGATGCGTGGTATTCAATGAAATTATTTATACAATCCTTTATTAATTTATTACCATTTTTTGCCTCAGCAAAGATGTATTTGCCATCAATATTTTCTTTGCTATTATCTAAAGTCTTTTTTACATCATTAATCAAAGCTGTCATAGAGCCATATTGTTCAAAACATCCATTATTACCACAACTACAATTTCTCCCTTTATGCTCAATAATCATATGACCAATTTCTCCTGCAATACCTCTGTGTCCTGATAATAATTTTCCATCTACAATTATTCCGGCCCCAATACCGGTTCCAATTGTATATAAGATTAAGTCAGTGTATCCACGTCCATTACCAACCCAGTTTTCAGCTAAAGCAGCACAATTGGCATCATTATCGACTGTTACTTTTAAATTAGTAATTTCATTAATTTCTTTTTTTAAGTTTGTGCCTTTCCAATCTGGAATAAAACCATTATCACCGATTACAACTCCTGACTTGTTATCAATTTGACCAGCTGCAGATACTCCTACCCCTTCTATTTTCATATTATTATCTATTGAAATTTCTTTGATTTTTACAGCAGCTTTTTTAACAATATCTAATAAAGGTACTTCATAGTTATCTATATTTGCATCCAAAGATAATTTTTTTAATATATCACCCTCTCCCGTAACAATACCTGCTTTAACTTTAGTACCTCCAATATCAATTCCAATATATTTTTTCATATTAAGTATCATTCCTTTCGCTTTGCTCAAGGCACAAAATTTATTGAAAGTGCCGTATTCCTAAAACCTTAAATTCGTGCTATAATTTAATTGGATAAGCAGATATACTACAGAGCACGGGGAGGTAAGTGGAGCAGCTGTATATTGTTGCTGCCCGCATTTTAAGATGTGCCGTTTGTTAATTTCAAGTACAAATAAGTGTGCCAGCGAGCACGAAAACTAATCTTTGGATAAACAATTCCTGTTTATTAGATGACAAACAGTCAAGATCTGCTTTATCCACTATAGCTTTAAGGGAGAGATGCTTATGTTAAAAATTGTTTATCCCATTTGCGGTGGAATTGATGTCCACAAAAAGTTCGTGGTCGTAACAGTTGGCTCTACCAACAAATCGGGTGTTACCACTTATCGAACAAAGCGTTTTTCAACCTTCACCGAAGATCTACTCCAACTTCTGGAATGGTTGAAATCACAATCCTGTATTAATGTCTGTATGGAATCAACAGGTAAATACTGGATACCGGTCTTTAATATCTTAGAAAACTATTGCGATATTATCGTGGCTAATCCCAAATATATCAAGGGAATCCGCGGCAAGAAAACCGACAAAAAAGACTCAATTTGGCTCTGCGACTTACACAAACACGGTTTAGTGCCCGGCAGTTTTATACCCCCCTTAATGATACGCCAAATCCGTGACCTGATGAGATATCGCTCTAAATTAATCAACTTTCGATCCAGTGAAAAAAATAGGATCCAAAATTCCCTGACTGTTTCCAATATCATGATTTCCAGTGTGGTTTCTGACACTTTCGGGAAAAGTGCAATGCGAATCATAGATTATCTATTAGAAAATCCAGAAGACACCGATTTTGATGTTACCCCCATGCTGCATAAAAGTATGCACAAAAAAGCAGATGAAATCACAAAATCAATCAACGGCAACCTAACCAAACCACAAGTAGAAAAAATGCGCATCTGCTTCAACCACTTTGACGATATTGAAACCCATAAAGCTGATATTGAAAATATCGTCCTGGAGTTAGCCCAACCTTTTTTACCCCAAATAGAAATTATTAAATCTCTACCGGGTATCAAAAATATTTTTACAGCAATTGCTATACTTGGTGAAATAGGTTATGACATGACGGCCTTCCCCACCGCCAAACACCTGTGTTCATGGGCTGGACTCACACCGCAAAATAATGAAAGTGCTGGCAAAAAGAAATCTGTAAGAGTTTCTAGAGCTGGGGTGTATATTAAACCGTTATTAGTACAGTGTGCCAATGCGGTTATAAAAAGTAAAGATTTCAATTACTTTAAAATGCGCTATCAGCAGATTAAAAAGCGCCGGGGGCACAAAAAGGCAATTATTGCAATAGCCCGTATGCTACTAACCTGTATCTATTATATGCTCGAAAGAAATGAAACCTTTAACCATGATCTGTATAAGATTGATTCCAGACCACAACAGACTTATATTCCTCAGCTAACTGAGGATATGGCAATACGCTATCTGCAAACCCTGGGATATCAAATACCCGATTTGCCCAGTTATGTTTGATAATTTTTAACACATCTTAATTTCTCTTTTTTAAAAGCCTTTCTACAGGCTTATTTTGTCATGCTCTTTTTTTTAGACTTATCTTTATTTTATCTCTTTCAAACTAATATGCCTCACTTTAATAATTTTTTTAATTATTAATACCGTCCACAAACCTTTTTACTATTTGTTGAGGTCTTGTAATTGCGCCCCCTACAACAACTGCAAATGCTCCTAACGACAGTGCTTTTTTAGCTTCTTCAGGAGTATGAATTCTTCCTTCTGCTATTAAAGGTATCTCAATACTTTTGGCTAGATTTTTTATGAGTTCAAAATCAGCTTGTCCCGTGTTTTTAGTATATTCGGTATAACCACTTAAAGTAGTACCTACGAAATCTACACCTGCTTTTGCTGCATTGACTCCTTCTTCAAAATTAGAAATATCAGCCATAAGTAACTGTTTAGGATATTTTTCTTTTATTCTATTTATGAACTGCTCCACGGTAAGGTTATCCGGTCTTTTTCTTAAAGTACAATCCAAGGCTATAATATCAGTTCCCACTTCAACTAATTGATTAATTTCTTTCATAGTAACTGTAATATGCTGAGGGTAACCCTCATATTGTCTTTTTATAATACCTATGAGAGGGAGATCCACACTTTCTTTAATCTCTTTAATATCCCTGATCCCATTGGCCCTAATACCTACCGCACCGGACTGTTGAGCCGCCAGGGCCATTTTGGGCATTATACCCCCTTCTTCCGAATAAAGAGGTTCTCCCTTTAGAGCCTGACAGGAAACTATTAAACCGCCTTCAAGTTGTTTTTTTATTTCATCCTTATAAGTCATTATTTTTTCACCCTTTTTAAAACTCTCTCTTTTTTATTTTTAGCCCATTTTTTTCTTCTTTAATTATAAAATTAAGATCAAATTCTCTTTTTTCTTCCGGATAATCTTCACGATAATGTGAACCTCTACTCTCTTTTCTTTCTAACATGACATTTAATAAAGCTGCTGATAATTTTATATAATTATTTAATTTAACTTTCTTCCTTATTTGTCTAATATTTTTATTTTGGCTTTTATTTACTTTTCTTTTAATTTCGTCTTTTATTTCTTCGATTTGATTCATTGTATTATTTAAACTATCTTTACTTCTAATAATAGAAGCATTCTCCCACATTATTTCTCTTAATTTTTCAATCTTATTATCTAAATCTTCATTATTATATTTAAACTCTCTTAAATAATTTTTAATTGAATAATAGATATAATCTTGGTCAACCTTAATTTCATTATTTTTAGAATATAGAGAACTTTCTTGACCGGCAATTTGTCCAAAAACCAAACCATTAGCGGTTGATAATCCCCCAATTCTATCTGCCCCATGCATACCACCGGTAACTTCACCGGCTGCAAATATACCCTCTATATTAGTAGATGCTTTTTGATCAATCATAATACCTCCATTAGCAGCATGTTGAAAAGGCACTATTCTTATTGGATCTTTATAAGTTAAGCCTTTTTCTCTTTTTAACCACTTAAAATATTCTTCAATCATCAAGGAGTTACTATTTTTTATCTCATCTTTATAATGTAGGTTCATATACTTTTCATCTTTATTTGATAAATAATCCTTAAAAAGGGCAATATCTACATACTTAGTTTTAAGGCGACTAGTAAAAGGACCATGACTGGCCCTCTCTTTTAATAGTTCATCTTCATCTAATTTTTCCGGTACATACTGGGGTAAAATCCTATTATCATTTTTATCTGTTAGAACTGCATATTCAAATGTTCGCTCATTGAATATAGTTTTATAATGTGGGTATAGATAACCAGGGATAAACTGGATAAACTCAATATTAATTAAATTACAGCCTGCTTCTAAAGCCATTACCTGACCATATCCATTTATATCACCCGTATTTAAACTATGTTTAAATATATTACCAAATCCACCACTGGCTAATATAACAGCATCCGCGTAGATAATTACTAATTTGTTATTTGCATCTAGGCCCAAAGCTGCCTTAAATCTGTTATCTTGAATTATTAATTTAATTATCTGTAAATTTTCTATCTTATCAATATTTAACTCTTCTGATTTTTTATTAAAAACTCGGCGGGCACTTTTAAAAGTATAGCCATACCACTTCCTATGTTTATGGTCAAAACAGGGAATCAAGCTTCTATCTTCTTTTAAATTGTCAGGCTTTTTAAATTTTACTCCCCATCTTTCTAGTTCATTAATTCTTTTCCCAATATTATTAACTAATATTCTGCTTAATCTTTTATCTGGTATCTTAGAACCTACTCTATCAATACTTTTTACAAAGTCTTTTTTATCTTCTTCATCTATAGGGGCAACCATACCTAATCCCCAGGTGCCGGGATAAAAACTAGATCCAGAACAAAACTTTGCATCCACGGCTACTATTACATCACGATTTTTCTCGGCAGCTTGGATTGCGGCTGAGATTCCGGCTAATCCTGCCCCTACAACCAGGATGTCTGTATTTAATTCTCTGCTAATTTCCATAAAAATTCCCCACTTATGGATGTATTATCTTGTTATATAATGTTATTAAAAAAAGTTATATTATTTTAAATGCCTTTTTACAATTAAATGTGTTCTAAAAAATCGACTCCGGTTATCGAATACTTTTCTTTTAATTTCCGGAAGTCATTTTTAAATTCAACTTCTTTTTCAGAACCATAATTTTTAAAGGGACGTCTAGAATAACCAGCATTAACTCCCATCCATTTTAAAGCTAGACGCATGAGAGAATAAAAATCATACTGAACAGAATAATTGATAATTCTTACCGCATTCTGCTGATTTTTCTTGGCAGTTTTTAAATCATTATTTTTTACTGCACTGTAAATAACTTTAAACAGTTCCGGCATTAGATTATAAAAGGAACCAATTATTCCATCAGCACCATTTACAAGTCCCGAAAGAGCCATCTCATCACTACCCGAATAAACCATAAAATCTTCACCAATTTCATCCTTTATAGTTGATATTTCATGATGAGAGGTAGCTGTATATTTAATACCTCTAACATTTTCAATTAAAGAAAGTTCTTTAATACTTTCATATCCCATCATACCCGCTAAATGAATATTATATATAATCATAGGCAGGGGAGTTGCTTCCGCGATATCTTTATAATATTTATAAATATGTTCTTTTTGAAATTCCCAATAAAAAGGAGGTACTGCCGATACGGCATCAGCCCCTTTTTGATGGGCATGTTGAGCTAATTCAATCGAATTTTTAGTCCCAATTGCGCCTACGTGAACTATGATGGGAACTTTACCATCCGTTTCATCTATAACGATCTCAACAACTTTTTTCCGTTCTGATAAAGACATTAAAAAACCTTCACCTGTACTACCTGTTAAATATAGGCCGTTCACACCTTTATCAATTAGATAACTAACTAGTCCGCGCATATTTTTTTCATCCAATAATTCATCTTTATCAAAAACTGTCATTAAAGCGGGAATGACTCCCTTAATTTCATTAAGCTCAAAATTCCTCATTTTTACTCCTCCAATACTTTTTAAACTTTCCTAATCCATTAAATGACAGGCAGCGTAATGTTCTTTTCCATCGATAATATATTTTTTCAATTCTGGTACCACTTTACTACATTTTGATATTCGTTTGTGACAGCGGGGGTGAAAAGGGCAGCCCGAGGGTGGGTCTATCGGAGAAGGAACATTACCTTCCAAAATAATACGATCTGTTTTATGATCTAAATCTGCTACTGGTATAGCTGATAATAATGCTTCTGTATAAGGGTGTAATGTGTTTTTATAAAGATCGTCTGCATCTGCCAATTCCACTATTTTACCTAAATACATTACTGCTATTCTATCACTAATATATTCTACTACACTTAAATCATGGGTAATAAATAAATATGTTAAATTACGTTCTTCTTTTAAATCCTGTAATAACTTTAAAACTTGAGCCTGAATAGATACATCTAAAGCACTTACCGCTTCATCACAAACAATCAATTCTGGTTCTACACTTAAAGCCCTTGCTATACCGACTCTTTGCCTTTGGCCTCCACTAAACTCGTGAGGGTATCTATTCATATATTCACGCCTCAGATTTACCGCTTCTAAAAGATCTCCGATGATTTTTTTCCGTTTTGCTTTTGATTTAACCCCAAATACTTTTAAGGGGTCCTGTAGAGAACCAAAGATAGTAAATGAAGGATTCAGTGATGATTGAGGGTCCTGAAAAACAATCTGCATCCTCTTTCTGGCTTTCATCATTTCTTTATCTGATAACTTATTTAAGTCTTTCTTTTCTCCATCAAAGTTATAGATGACTTCTCCTTCGGTCGGTTTCACCAGTTGAAGGATAGATTTACCTAAAGTGGTTTTCCCACAGCCGCTCTCACCTACTAATCCGAGGGTTTCTCCCTTATATATTTCAATATCAACTCCGTCTACAGCCCTTACATGAGCAACTGTCCTTTTGAAAACACCTTTTTCAACCGGAAAGTATGTCTTTAGATTATTAAGTTTTAACAAAACTTCTTTATTATTCATCTTCTAACACCTTCTCATAATGCCAGCAGTTAACAAAATGTTCACCTTTCACCTTAGTTCTCTCAGGATCTTGATAACATTTTTCGGTCATGTAATCACAGCGGGGATGAAACTGACATCCCTCTGGCCTATTATAAGGATCGGGGGTAGTACCTCTTATTGGTTCCAGATTTTGCTTTTTCCCCTTACCTAATACTGGTATTGATTGCAATAGTGCTTTTGTATAGGGATGGGCTGGGGTTTTTAGTACATCTTCTACCGTACCACTTTCTACGATATTACCCATATACATAACTGCCACATCATCCGCCAATTCAGCTACAACACCCATATCATGGGTTATCATCATAATGGCAGTATCATAGTCTACTTTAAGATCATTCATTAAGTCAAAAATTTGGGCCTGAATAGTTACATCCAAGGCAGTTGTCGGTTCATCCGCAATTAATACCTTGGGATTACAAGCCATCGCCATTGAAATCATAGCCCTCTGTCGCATTCCGCCCGAATATTGGTGTATATACTCATCGACTCTTTGTTCTGGCAGGGGAATACCCATATTATCTAAAAGTTTTATTGCTTTTTTCTTTCTCTCCTGTTTGGATAGGGCAGTATGATAAATTAGGTTTTCCATGATTTGATAACCAACAGTATAAACTGGGTTTAAAGCAGTCATGGGATCCTGAAAGATCATTGCAATATCTTCGCCTCTTAAAGAACGCATTTTTTTACCGTTTTTTTCTAATTGGTCAATCCTTATTTCTTCATCCTTTTTATAATATGTTATTTCACCTTCTTCTATCCTAGACAGCCTAGGTAAAAGCCTCATTATGGAAGTTGCGGTTACGGTTTTACCACAACCGCTTTCTCCCACTAAGCAGAGGGTTCTACCCTTTCTTATCTTAAAAGATACTCCGTTAACCGCTTTATTACATCTTTCATTTGTATAAAAATATGTTTTAAGATTCTCAACAGAAATTATGGTATCATTCTCTATCATTTAAAATCACCTTCTAACCTTGTTGGGCTGGGTCGGTTGAATCTCTTAATCCATCACCTATAAAGTTAATACTTAAAACAAAAACAGATATTACGATCCCTACCGGTAACCAGATCCACCAATTTTCCTGTAATATATTTAAATCCTGTGCTATATTTAAAATATTTCCCCAGGTAGGTATATTAAGTGGTACTCCTAATCCTAAAAAGCTCAGGGCAGTTTCCTGAAGTATAAACATAGCAGTACTTAATGTAATATTCACTAAGATCGGGGCAATCGCATTGGGCAACATATGCTTATATGAGATTATTAAGTCATTGAGTCCAAAGGCGCGTAACGCCTGTACGTATTCTTCCTCGCGAATTGAAAGCATTTGGGATCTCGTCATCCTATAAACAGATCCCCAGCCGGTTAATATGAAAATTATTATTAAATTCCATAAGCTTTGCCCTAAAATTGAAACTAACATCAAAACGAGAATCATTCTGGGAAAAGACATAAAAATTTCTGATATTCTCATGAATGTTTTATCAAGCAAGCCACCCTTATAACCCGCATAACAGCCGATTGTAACACCAATAAAAGCAGCACCCAAGGCACTCCCTAATCCCACTAATATTGAAATCCTGCCTCCATATAAAATGCGAGTAAAGACATCACGTCCCAATTGATCTGTGCCTAATATGTTTGATAAAGAAGGCGCCTTCAATCTATTTAAAACATCTATACTACCTGGATCATAGGGAGAAATAAGGGGGGCAAAAATACTTGCCAACAATATAACCAAAAATGCAATTAATCCAAATACAGCCAGTTTGTTATTGGTAAATTTATTTAATGCTCTACTATATGTTTCTCCTCCTAATAATCCCTCTTCTTCCTTTCTCTTAATTTCATCCATTTTTTTATCTAATTTACTTTTTCTGTTTTTTAGCATAATATCACCTTAATCCAATCTTACTCTGGGATCCAAGAGAGCAGTAAATATATCAACTAATAAGCTGGCAATTAAAACAGCTAAAACACTAAATAAAGCAATCATCATAATCAGTGGTAAGTTCTGACCTTTAACTGCAGATATGAACTCTTTACCAACACCCGGCCATTGAAAGACTTGTTCTATTACAACAGATCCTCCTATTAGCATG
Organism: uncultured Halanaerobiales bacterium; assembly: GCA_964526845.1. Classification (GTDB taxonomy): domain Bacteria; phylum Bacillota; class Halanaerobiia; order Halanaerobiales; family M55B127; genus M55B127. Next base: position 11,565 of record CAZGMM010000045.1, read on the forward strand.
GGGAGTCTAAAACCTATTAAAACAACTACTGGGGTTAAAGCCACCCTCAGACCATGGAATAAATTAACTCTCCATTCAGGAATACCTTTACTTCTAGCTGTTCTTATGTATTCTTTATTTAAGGCATCTAACATACTCGAACGGGCATAGCGCATTACCCCTGCAGTCATCGTACTGCCCAGCACAATAGCGGGCATTATTAAATGGGGTAGTCGGTCAAAGAAAGTATCATATCCAGGGAATATCCGTCCTCCCGCCGGCAGCCATTTTAGAGTCAAAGAAAATATTAAAATAGATACAAGGCCAAAGAAAAACCTGGGTATAGAAACTCCTACCATACCAACCACAGTTACAAAATGATCAAATATTGAGCCCCGATAAAGGGCACTTAAGGTTCCTAATACCCCTCCCACAATACTTGAAAATATTAAGGCTGCAATCGACAATTCTAAAGTCGCACCCAAGCGGTCAAATACTATTTTCGAAATCGGTACACCACTCGTCAAGCTATAACCGAAATCACCTTTTAAAACCCCTCCCAGCCATTTAAAATACCTGACTATAAAGGGATCATTTAAACCCAATGATTCTCTTAGCTCTTCTAATCTTTCCGGTGATATATTTGCTATAACATCCGGACTTACTAAATAAGAAACGGCATCTCCGGGTGTCAATTCTAATCCACCATAAATTAAAAAAGTGATTATTAAAAGCATCGGTATCAATATTAAAATTCTTCTTATTATATAAGATAACAAAGATATCACTTCCTTATAGATGTAAAAAATAAAAAAATAAAACAAAAGTCCTTAAAATTTTTTATAATAGTAAAAATAGAGCCTAAGACATATAAAACTAACCTATAATACTTAGGCTCTATTTTATATAGCTAAATACTTATCCTGTTATTTATTCTATTCTTTAGGGAATTTATTTACATAGAATAAACGGGTATATCTAATATCAACAGGATGTACTTCCATATGGTCCATCTTTTCTACTGATTTTGCATCAGTTACACTCTTACTGTATGCATAATCAACAATACCAGCGTCTGCATTAATAACTATATTAGGATCACTTTCTCCACTGGGATACAATTGAATTTTTTCAATATTGCCTGTACCTTCATCCCAATAATCTTCAAAACGGGTAAATGTAGCATAATCATTCATACTTACTTCATCAATTTCAAACGGACCAGAACCAACAGGTGACTGCCAGTAAGCAGCTCTTTGAGCTTGAACTGGATCAGTATCTTCTAACAAATGTTTTGGTAATGGTGGCCATTGTGAGAAAGTAAGCAGAGCATTTGGATCTAATTCAGCAAATTCAAAAGTTATCTTGTTTCCATCTATCATTATACCAGACATATGGTCTGCTTCTCCGTCTGCATATTCTTGATACCCTTTGATTGACTTATAAGTGTTGGCTGCTACTGCATTTAACTGAGGAACTTTAACAGAATATTCAACTGTAAAGCGAACATCTTCCGGAGTAAGAGGTTCACCGTCATGCCAGGTGAGTCCATCTCTTAAAACGAATTCTATTTTCATACCATCTTCACTTACATTATATTCAGAGGCTAGTTGTCCTTTTTTAGGAGTTAAGTTTTTATCAGCTACGATCAAACGATCAAATAGGATCTTTTGGGGCATATATGAACCAGGATTAACAAATGTTGTTTCAAAGAACTCTACCGGACCAGAATTAGAATATAAAACTCTTTCTCCATTATCATCTTCTTCTACATCCCAATCAATTATTCTCCAGTCATAAGTGAACTGTTCATTACCATAAGGGATACCTTTACGGTCTACACGGTTGCTTTCATAAATAAATACTTGTTGGTAATAGAGTGGAATTGCAAATAAATTTTCATTAAAGTATTCCTGTAAATCATAAAAAGCATCTTTTTGTTTGTCGATATTAGCTGTTGCATTTGTAGCTTCAATTAGTTCGGCTAATTTTTCATCAGTTGGGGTGTGTGAATTACTAGAAGCTCCCGGGGCAAAACGATTATAATATTCATGCATTGTCAAAGCAGCGATACCGGCATAAGCAAGATCCCATTTTACTTCGGCAGGACCCATTTTAGGATCTTCGGGTGTAACCCATAACTGTGCAGAAAGGTCGCCTTCTAACTTTCTAAAACTCATTTTCATCCCTACATCGCTTAAATACGCTTGTACAGCAGTCATTAAATCAACTGTTAATTGGTCTCCATAATAATATACAACATCGAGTTCGTAATCTGAATCCCAATTAGCTTCTTCCAGTAGTTCTCTTGCTTTTTCAGGATCATAGTCATAATCATTTAAGCCGTCAACTTTCCAATCACCATTTGGGGTAAGACTGTCTGCCTTTATTGCTTTACCTTCTAATAATCCTTCAACCAATGCTTCCATATCAATTGCATAAGCTATCGCCTGTCGCACTCTCTTATCTGACAGAGGATTTCCATTTTCAGCTGCAAAACTGGTTCCAACTAAGGAAAACATAAGCACAAATACTAACAATAACAAGCTTAATTTTTTCATTCTAAAACTCCCTCTCATTTTGAATTTGATGAGTAACTAATTAAAGACAAATTTTAATTTCAAATAATTTTAATATCCCCTCTTTACTTAACACCCCCTTAAATTAGTTTTATCAGTAAGATATTTATTAACTACCGGCCTTTAATTTATGATCTGATATATGCTCTTGTGAAGCTTTATAGTGCTTTTTCATTAAATCATATAATCTATCATAATCTCTGTCTTTAAGTGCATTATATATTTTTAGATGTTTCTTATATCCGGCTAGTAAATCGGGGTCTGCTAATTTTGAAAAATCTTTAGCGTTTTCAAGCAAACCCCAGAAAATACCTAATAATTTTTCTAAAAGATCATTATCCACCGACTCGAAAAGTAGATGGTGAAATTTTTTATCTGCTTTTACAAAGTTAACAATTTTATTATTTTTCTCAGCTTCTTTCATATCATCTACTACAGATTCTATTTTTTTAAGCTGCTCTTCTTCAATATTTTCTACTACCTTTTTTAAATAAGATAATTCTAAAGTTATTCTAATTTCTAAAACTTCAGAGAGATCTTCCCTGTCAAACATCATACTATAGGGTAAATTTTCTAGGATGGGATTATAATTAAAAGATCTTACAAACATGCCCTCGCCTGCTTTTGTTTCGATTACTCCCAATACTTCTAAGCTTTTTACAGCTTCTCTAACCGATGATCTACCAACATTTAAAGTCTTTGCTAGTTCATTTTCGGTGGGAAGTTTATCGCCTGGTTTTAGATTGTTATCAATTATATAATTTTGGATGGCCTGAATTACCAGTTTATATCTTTTATCTTTTTTAATAGCTTTCATGAAAGCCCTCCTTTATTTTATTTGTCTGGTTGTCTGATGTCTGTTCCTTACATGTCTTATAATATTATAAGTTGTTTGAATTGTCAAATAATTATTAATGTTTTCAATATAATTTTTCCAAACTTTCCCTTGTAAATTGATATATATTTTCTATTAATTAAAAATACACACTACTAGGCACCCTTTTTATGGTGTTGTAGTAATATACGGAATGGTATTTTGGAAATTTGCAATTCAGTGAAAATTATTGTAAATATTTATTCATTAAAATACTAATCAACACATTTCTTAATTAAAATATAACAATTTAATTTATTATTTAATTAAACAAAAAAATAACCCCATAGTATTTAAACTACAGGGTTATCTTCAAGTTAACTTTTAAATTAAGTTTTTATATAGTATAATTAAAATACTGAAGGGTTGGCCTTTCTAAATTTTTAGAAAGGTCAACTTTCTTTATGCTACTGCCTCATCTGTTTCTGCTTGCCCTTTAAATCTTGGTATACCAAAGATTACTGCTAATACAGCAAAAACAAACAATAACATGGGATAAAAACAATATGGAGAAACACTAATCGGAGAAATAGTTTCAGCCATTCCACCTACTATCAATAATTGACCTCCATAAGGTAATACTCCCTGAAATGCTGCAGAAAATATATCCAAAAGACTTGCAGTTCTTCTTGGATCTATATCATACTCTTCTGAAATATCTCTAGCAAGAGGACCAGCGGTAATAATAGAAACAGTATTATTAGCAGTAGCAATATCAATTAAACTTACTATCGCTCCGATACCGCCTTCTGCACCCTTTTTGGAATTAATTCTTTTTGATATAGATTCAATGATAAAATCAATTCCGCCATAATGGTCCATCAAGGCTACAATACCGCCTATAATGATAGCAATTATTGCCATGTTCTGCATCCAACCCATACCAGTTTGAATATGTCCTAATAATTCAAAGAAAGCAAATTGTCCTGTTCCTAGCCCAATTACACCACCAGTTAAAACTCCAATAACTAATACATTAATAACATTGAGACCAGCTAAAGCACTAATAATAACTGCTAAATATGGTAACATCTCAATAAACTGATATTCTTTCACTTCAATAGTGGCTGCTCCAGTTGGATAAAAGAATAATATTATAAAGGTAATTATCACAGCCGGTAAGACTATTAATATATTCATTTTGAACTTGTCTATTAATTTTACTCCCTGTGTTTTTGTAGCTGCTATAGTAGTATCAGAAATAAATGATAAATTATCTCCGAACATAGCTCCACCAACAACAGTACCTAATATTAAAGCTACATTAATTCCTGTTTGATCAGCAATACCTAATCCGATTGGTGCCAACGCTGTTACAGTTCCCATTGATGTACCCATTGCAAAAGAAATAATACAACCAACCATGAATACACCGGGTAGTATAGCAGATTTAGGTAATATACTCAAACCAAAATTAACTGTGGAATCAACTGCTCCCATATTTTCTGCTACAGCATAAAAGGCTCCCGCTAATAAAAATATTACAACGAGTAAGATTATAGTGGAATCTCCACCACCTTTAGTAAACTTCTCTACTTTTTCACCAAAAGTAAGTTTATCCTCTTCATTATTTAAGAAAAGAGCAAAACCAGCAGAAATCATAAAAGCCACTAATAAAGGCATGTTTTCAAAGTCACCAGTAATTACACCAGTTCCTACAAATATAATCAAGAATAAAACTAAAGGAAGTAATCCTTTAAATTTTCCTTTACTTTGAGACATATTTTTTTCCTCCTAATTACGGTTTTAATAGTAATATTTATTCAGGTTTTAATTCATCGTCATACCGCCAGTAACATTAACAGCTTGACCAGTCATGTAATCTGACATTTCTGAAGCTAAAAATAGTACAACTTGGGCTATATCTTCAGGTTTAGCTGTTCTTCCCAGGGGAACTTGGGAATTATCTTCTTTTTCAATTTCTTCCGGAGACATATCTCTCAAATCTCCTCCCCATACTCTTTCTCGGTGCTTCATATCGGTTTCTACTATACCTGGACAAACCGCATTAACATTAATATTATCGTCTGCTAATTCAATAGCAGCTACTTTAGTGATCCCAAGCACTGCATGTTTAGAAGCACAGTAATTTCCCATACATCTATAACCATTTTTGCCAGCTTGAGAAGCCATATTGATGATTTTACCCTTTACATTTTTTTCTAACATAGCATTAGCAGCTTGCTGCAAACACAGGAATATTCCTTTAGCGTTAATATCCATTACTTTATCCCAGTCATCTTCTTTAATATCTGTTATGTAATCCATTGTTGATATTCCTGCATTATTTACCATAATGTCTAATTGTTGAAAATTATCTGTTGTATAATCAATTAGATCTTTTATTTCTTTTTTAACAGTCACATTTACTTTTTTAAAAATCACATTATCTCCTAATTCAGCCGCTAGGTTTTTACCACTTTCTTCATCTAAATCAGCAATAACTACATTTGCCCCTTTTTCATTTAAAGTTTCTACTATACATTTACCAATGCCATTGGCTCCACCGGTTACTACAGCTGTTTTACCGGTTAAATCAATTTTATTCATGCATTCACCTCCTTTTATTTTAGTATTTTACTGGTTAAGAATTCATAAGCACTGAGAGCATCAGTGTTATGAAAAGATTGTCTAAGCTTTTTATCATCTATATCTTTAATATAATTGAACATCTTTTTGATAGATTTAATATTATATTCGACAGATTTGATTTGGTCTTCTCTTCTCGGAAATACATCAAATCCTATCCAACCTTGATAATCAGTTTTATCAAGATAGTAAATGAATTCAAGTGTTTCCCAAAGATGATAAGTATTAACCATTAGATCGTCATCCCAATCTCTTGAATTATCATTTAAATGAATATGGAAAAGTTTATTATATTTTTGAATTAATGCAGCTGCTTCGGCTGGATTTTCTTTTGCCATAAGAGAGTGACCAAAATCTATTGTTACTCCTAAATTTTCTTTATTTAACTCATTTACTAAAAATAATGTTCTCCCAGCATTGTTTAATGTTGAACGAACTCTAGGTTCGCGCGGTTTATACTCTAATGAAAATGTAACATCAGGATAGGCAGAAACACATTGCTCAATTGAGTCTAAAAACAGTTCCCATCTTTTAGTATGATCAACATGGAATGGGTAATCAAAGCCTTCCGCTCCCGGCCATAGATTTACCAACGAAGCATCAAATTGTTTTGTTAATTCAGCTGCTTCCTTGACTACATCAATAGCATCTTGTCTTATATTCTCATCTGTACTTGTCAAAGCACCTTTTTTAAATTTTCTATCACCAAAAATTTCACAATCAATAGCAGTAACTTCTAAATTACTATTTTCCATGATGCTTTTCGCATTCTCAACATCTGCCATATCGAAGTCACCATTATGGTGAACTTCTACTCCGTCTAATCCTTGGACCTTTGAAGCCATTTTTATTTTTTCACTAAAAGAAATTGGTTTATGATAACCTTCAGCACAAAATCTATCTAAACAACTACCAAAAGTCCATACTCCTACAGAAAATTTTGTTTCTTTCACACTTTACCTCCCTCTTGTTATTTAAATTAGCTCTTAAATACTCGTTTATTCTCAGAATTT
>CAZGMM010000046.1:0-18092 GCA_964526845.1 uncultured Halanaerobiales bacterium
TCCAGCAGATAATCGTATGTGATTTCTTCAATTCTTTCAACTAATTTACTATCTAGTTGATGATATTTTGATTTATTAGTTCCAACAACTTTTAATGCCGATTTTGCTACACCATATTTTTCTGATGGTTTCTTTAAATCCAAAATTGAAACCTCAAAATCGATATCTAAAAATGAACAAATTGCAGATAACGTTTTTGCAGGTTCCGAAAGTAAATCCTCATATTTTATTACAAGCATTTTTGCAGAGTTATTTTTTTGCCAAAGTAGGGCGCTTTCTAATTCTTGCCTCCATAATTCAGCAGATCTTAAAACAGACTTTTTCCAAGTCTTTTTTACAGATAGCGCTCTATCTCTGGGATCTCTAATGATATGGATAAAACGCGCTCTGTTATAACTTTTTGTAATTAAGTCAAGATACCGTAAATATTTTGGTGTTTTATCCCCCCACACCCATTTTTCTAACCATTTATGATTGTCATCCTTTCCATAAACCTTTAATATTTGTTCTAAAAACGATTCTATATTATAAAACTCTAAATTACTGACAATTCTTTCTCTTGTTTTACTACTATTTCTCCTGTGAAATTTTGTTTTCTTAAATTCTTTTATTACCTCTTCTCTATCGAAGTTTGTATTAAACCTTTTTAAGAACTCTGGTATAAAATGGGTCTCAGAAGGCGGCAAATGAATTTGACTGTGATTGTTTAACAAATCTCTGAGCAGTTTAGTTCCACTTCTAGACAATCCTACAATGAAAACTGGACCAGAGAACATTTCCCTTTTTTTACTTTTTTCAATTGCATTCATAGGATTTCTAATTTAAATCTAAATATATATCAACCAGCTTTTGTGCAACCTTGTCTGAGTTCAACCCCAATTCTAATATCCTTTTTCTTCCTTTAGTTCTTCCAACCTCATGGCTAAAGGTCAATGCTCTTTCAATTTGGTGTGCAAAATCTTTTGGATTAAAACTGGATAGATAATAACCATTCGCACCTTCAAAAAGCCAAGGAATATCTCCTACTTTCGTAGCTACAACAGGACAATTGCAAGCCATTGCCTCTTTTACAACATTTGGAGAACCTTCCATGAAGGATGGAACAACTAAACAATCTACAGAATTCAAATATTTAACAACCTCTTCATGCTTTATTGGATAAGGAGTAACTAACTTTATTGTTTCCTCCCGATTTAAATAATTCATTGCTTCCTCAACAAGTTGAAAATTCTTTCTTTTATTTAACTTTGAGCCTAAAAATAAAACATACTTATAGTCCTTTTTAAGCCCTAATTCTTCTCGAAACCCCATATTATTTGTAAAAAATTTATCTAATACAATACCATTTGGTATAACAAAAGATTTTTTCTTTAAAAACACAAAACTTCTAATATGTTCAGATTTACAAATAATAGCATTAACGAAGGGTTGAATTAAGTAAGTTAAAAAAGTTAAAGCCTTACTTGATCTTTTTATTTTTTTCTCACCTAAATATTTACCATAAGCATCGCTACCCATCAATGAGAGTACAATTGGTTTAAATGTAAAAGCAAATACAGCTGACCAACCTGATAGTGTATAATGAGCATGAATAATATCAATAGCGTTCTTTTTCACAAATTTGCGGATCTCAATTGCTGACTTTATATAACCTTTAAATCCTTTTTCCGATATTAAAAAATAATTGACTTTAATACCTTTTAATTCAAGTGAATACCCTTGTTGCTTGATAAACGGAGTAATCTCAAAGGTTTTCTTGTTACCACTTGAAATAAATAACACATTTAGCATAATGATATATAGTTATTTAATTTTGTGTTCAGTAAATTCCGGTTTCGGGGGGTAAAAAAAGAAAACTGCGAATAGTACACTAATATCTTGAAGCAATCTATGAATAAATACTTGTGAACGATTACTTAATATATATTTTCTGGTTTTAACCGCCAAAGCTACCGTATAGACTACTAAAAGAAGAGGCGACATGGATATGCTAATTATTGTAATAAAAAGCATCATAAGAGTATATTCTTCTTTCATCAAAATCGGCCAAAATCTTTTATTAAAAATGTGTCTTCGAATAATAACACCCTTAAATAAGAGAGAACCATCAAATAGACGTTCCCACATGCGCTTTTTATCTTTGTATGGTACGGTATGGTGTAAGCCAAAAACTTCAGATTTTCTTATACCATGTATACCATCTTTAGCTAATCTTAGTGAAAAATCTCTATCTTGAGAGCGTTTTAATCTATTATCCATACCATTGTATTTGTGCCATAAAATCTTATTAACAATTAAAATACCACCACCAACGGTTGTGACTTTCTTATCAATAATTTTATTTTTATAATGTCTAGGGGTACGTTCAATGAAACTCCAATTCGATGTGTAATTTACATCATCAAGAAAGCCAACTACGTAATCATCGATAAGTCGAGAAGAGTTTTTAAATATAGAATCTAGATCAAAAGGAATTAGTTCTATATCTCCATCTACAAAAAATAAGAAATCACCCTTTGCAGTATTTGCGCCAATATTTCGTGCTATAGCAGAATTAAAATCACCCTTAATTTCAAATATTTTATTAACCCCCTCTGAAATAGCATTTTTTATACTGTCATCTGAAGAATTAGAATCGATATATATAATTTCAAATTGACTTAAATTGTTATATTCAATTAGTTTTTTTATGCTCTGTATAGATCTTATAAGTCGCCAACCTTCATTCCTACCTATAATAATAAATGTAATCATAAGCTTTTTTTGCATTAATAAATATAATGATCTAGTTTAATCCACGAACATGATAAATTATAATAGTACTCAGATGTTATCATAAATCTAGTTAGAATTGTTTGTACTTAAATTAGAATACAAAATGATGTATATGAATAAGAAAGATAATGCTGGAACATCAATTGTTGTATTATAGTATAATAAGAAATCGATTATAAACCATAACAAAACTGTAATTCTTATTCTGTGGTTATTAATCACGAAAACTAGTGATAATATAAACAACAAATAAAAAGCAAGCCCAAAATAACCCAAAGTGTAAATTAATTCTACGAACCTAGAAACCATACCTTGGTGTTCTAATCCATAACCTCCTTCACCACCTCGAAATCTACCTTTAGACTCCGTAGCAACATCTGCCACCCCTTTTCCTAAAAAGACTTGGTGACTATCTTTCAATCCTAAAGATTCTGGATTTACTGCCAGAAATAAGCTCCCCCCTCGTGATGCAGAACTCTCAGAGATGTAATTTACATCTCTGACTCCGAAAAGATATTGTATAGCATAATCAACAGTATAATTCAAATTAAAACTTCCCCAGGTAGAATTCTGAGGATTTAATGTGGGATTAGTTTTCACACCCATTATAAATAATATTATTACCAAGGGAGAATATTTTAATATCTTAATCAATGAGTTACGTTTAGGTACGTAAATTGATAATAATCCTACGAATAATGGAAACATGAATACAGGGGTTCTCTTGGTACTCGCTAAAGAAATAATAAGAAAACTAAAGACGATAAGCCAATCCTTACGATTAAAATGGCCTTTCTTAACGAGCCAAAATATTATTAACGCTAATATCGGGAACGAAACCGCCTGTCCACCACCATTAAATTGCAGTGAACCAACAAGAAATTCCATAAACCCACCAATTACTATAATCTTAATTATGCTCAATACAACTTGGACTTTTATTATAAAGATGAAGATATTTGCTATGGATTCCGCTTTTAAATGGTTCCTTGAAATATCTTTAAGCCCATGATAAGCCAAAAAAGGAAAAGCATATTTTAAAGAAAACTGACTAAATACAGTAATTAAAGCCTGTTGGTTATAAATATTTGAAAAGAAAAACAATAACGTAAATATCAAAAATGATAAATTAATATATCTATCAGCCGCATACTTATTACTTACAACATTAGGCCCCCAATATACTAAAGAATATGCAAAGACTAGTATTTTGTAAATGTTTAATGGTAATATATTTATATAGTCAAGAAAATCAAACAAACCAGCCCAAAAAACTAAAACAATGACTATTGTAAACTTATTATACCCTATTTTCCATAGTGTATAAATAGCTGCCAAGAAGACAAATAAATAATATATTAAATATGTTGTGTCCGATATTAACCAATAATACTTTATGGGCATAAGATGAGCTTATAGTATATTAGACAAAATATTGACTTTACGGGATTAAATTTGACTTAAGATAATCCAGTTCTTTAAATATTTCTTTTGAATGATTTCCTATGAAAAACCCATGATTATGTATATAATCTGCATTAGTAAGTTTGCCGTCAATTTCATAATCAAGAAATCTTACAACTGGACTCCTGGTGAAGTTCCCGGCAACAATAGGACGAACTTCAATACCTTTGCTAATAAGTGAATTGATTATTATATCCCGCTTATCTTTTAATTCATTTTTCAAAATAATAGCAAAACCAAACCAAGAGCTTTGACCAACTTCCTTTTGAATTCGTACATTGGCATTATCATTAAATAATTGCTCAAAATATTCTGCATTTAGCCTTCTATTTCTAATAATCATCTTAATCTTTTTAATTTGTTCCAGACCAACAGCAGCTTCGAATTCAACAGGCCTAAGATTATAACCGGGTAAAATAAAATTAAAAGATTCATAAAAACTATCTAATGATTTTTTGTAAAGCCTACTATCACGTGGTAAATTACGTGTCCAACCATGAGCTCTAATTGCAAGCATGTGATGGTACAGATCTTCATTATCCGTAGTAACAACTCCCCCTTCCATAGTCGTGATATGATGTGAATAAAAAGTTGAAAATGTACCTAACACACCATGCGTACCACAAAATTTATTGTTATATTTAGCACCTAAAGCCTCACAATTATCCTCTAATAAAAGCAAATTGTTTTTAGAACAAATTTCATTCAACCTAACAAAGTCGTTCGGATTTCCAAGCAAATTTACAGTAAATATAGCTTTTGTTTCTTTTGAGATTGCATTTTGTACTTTCTCAAGATCAAGATTCAATGTTTCGTTATCTATATCAACAAATTTTAGTTTTAATCCGTGTTGTGATAAAGGAAAATAAGTGGTGCTCCATGAAACTGCTGGTACTATTACTTCATCACCTTTTTGTAATTTACCGGAATACACCAAAGAAGCTATAGCTAGAAGATTAGCCGATGAACCAGAATTTACCATAATTGCATATTTTGCACCAAAGAATTTAGCAAATTGCTTTTCAAATTCTTCAGTTTTCTTTCCCATTGTATAATATCCTGTCCGAATAACTTCATTTATCGCTCTTATCTCATCATTATCCCAAGTGTTATCACTTAATTTATACTTCATGTTTTATTTCTTTAAATTGTTTAAATACCATTCAATTGTTCTTTGAATTCCTACATCAAAAGGTGTAAATGTAAATTCTCCCAAAAGCATCTTCATTTTGTGTAATTCAAAATTCTTTACTGGATGCCCAGTTGGTTTACTCATATCTTTATACAGGTCACCAGTATATCCAAATGCATTTTTGATGATATTTATTACATCAATGATTTTTTTTACTTGACCTGAACCCAGGTTAAAATACTCGAACCCGTCTAAATTAGAAGACTTAATTATTAATTTAGCTGCATCCTCCACAAAAATAAACTCTCTCAACGCAGAACCATCCCCATAAATTTCTATTTGTAATAACCCAGAATCTTTAGCATGATCTATTTTCTTAATAATTGCCGGGATAACATGCCCTCTTTCCGCATCAAAATGATCATTAGGACCATACAAATTCATTAATAAGGGATGTATAGACTTTAAGCCATATTGCTTGTAATAGGCCTCGCCTAAAGCCAGATTCATTCTTTTAGCAAGTCCATAATAACCAGAGGTAATTTCCGGGAAGCCGTCCCAAATTTCATTCTCTGTATATGGTATTTTAGCATTACCAGGGTAAGAATCCACACTGCCAATCATAATAAACTTCGGATTGCCATATTTCACGGCATTTTTAAATAAGTTAACCGACATCATTAAATTGTTATATGTAATATCTGCTGGGTTTTTTACATTATAACCAATACCTCCACAATCTGCGGCTAAATGAAAAATAACATCAGGCTTAATCTCACGAAAGAATAAATCCGTTTCTCTTGAATCTATTAAATCGAAATTTTCTCTTTGTACTTTGACATATTCAATATTTTTCCTTTCCAACTCCTTAACTAAAGAACTCCCTAAAAAACCACTACTTCCAGTTATTGCAACTTTTTTATTTCTTAAATATTCCATGTACAATTATTTTAAATACTTTTTTAAATCAGCTTGAACCATTATTTTAACCAAGTCTGAAAATTTAACTTTTGGCTTCCAACCTATTGTATTTAAAGCCTTAGTATAGTCTCCTATCAATAAATCAACTTCAGTCGGTCTAAAATATTTTGGGTTTATTTCTACTAAACATTCATTATTTTGCTCATTATAACCTTTTTCTTCAACTCCACTACCTTTCCAAATTATATTTATATCGACGTTTTTAAACGCCAAGGTCACAAATTCCCTAACGGTATGTGTCTCATTTGTAGCTATGACAAGATCTAATGGTATTTCGTGTTGTAGCATCATCCACATTGCTTCTACATACTCCGGAGCATATCCCCAATCACGCTTTGCATCTAGATTACCTAAATAAATTTTCTTCTGAAGACCAGCTTTTATTCTGGAAACCGCCATAGTAATTTTTCTGGTTACAAATGTTTCACCTCTTCGTGGTGATTCATGATTGAACAGAATTCCATTAACTGCAAACAAATTATATGCCTCACGATAATTTTTAACTATCCAGTAAGCATATAGCTTAGCTGCTGCATAAGGCGATCGAGGGTAAAATGGTGTGATCTCTGTTTGAGGAATTGACTGGACTTTACCATACAACTCGCTTGTAGAAGCTTGATAAAACTTAGTCTTTATCCCTGTTTCCTTTATTGCATCTAGAAACCTTAACACTCCTGTACCATCAACTTCAGCAGTGTATTCAGGTACTTCAAAAGATACCTGCACATGTGATTGTGCACCTAAATTATAAATTTCATCTGGTTGGATTTTTTCAAGAAGCCTGTTCAAATTACTGCTGTCCGTCAAATCACCATAATGTAACTTTAACCTTGGTTTTTTTTTCATATCTTTAAGATATTCTTCCAGATATAAATGTTCGATTCGTGAAGTATTAAAATAGGATGCCCGGCGGACAATACCATGTACTTCATACCCTTTTTCTAGCAGTAATTCTGCAAGGTAAGAACCATCTTGTCCTGTGATACCTGATATTAATGCTGTTTTCATCGTATTAATTTAAATATTTCTCAATTCTATTTTTTTCTTTATTTGCTCTTTCCCTAAATGTCCGAGAATTCTCAATGGCATGCTTCCTTAGTTGATCTATATTAATAGTTCCCTTTTCAATCTGCGTAAAAATATTAATAAGTTGTTCATAAGAAGTATAGTGAATTAGCTGGTCTGAAAATCCTGATAGAACTTTCTGGAGATCTGGCACAATCGCAACCTTTGCATATTTATAAATTACAAAGGATATGCCCGATTCTTTTGTTAAACCATAAATCTCTACCCTATCATTTAATCTGTTAACAACATTCAAATTTGACATAATTACATCTGCATGAACTATTTCTTGTTCAAATTCTTTTACAGGGATAAAGCTACTCCAATAAAAAAGTTTTTTTCCATATTTTCGATTAAGCTCATCAATCTTGATTTTAACATATTCATTGCTTTTTGACTCCTCTAATTTGCCTAATAGTTTTACCCGAATAACTGATTCAGGATTCCTGGAATAATAATTCTCGAGTACATTGATCAGCTCAGAATAGTTACGCCTATCAGATGATATTTTTCCGGGTATAACAATATCAATTTTTTCACGACTCTCTATCTCTTTGCTGCTACCTCCATTTGAATATTCATCAAATGGGAAGAAAAAAACTTCTTTATCAGTGAATTCCTCTAAATAAGATTTAACATTTGGGCCCATTGTAATATAAGCATCGAACTGCTGAAAATATTGATTCTTTAAATAATAAATTAATGAATGCTTAAAGCTAAATCTTTGTCTATTCAGAACCCACTTATTCGTGTTATGAATAATACATACTTTCTTTTTATTGTTAAAATTAATTTTATAGAGGTTGTAATATTTACCATAGAACTCATCAATCAACAAGACATCAAAGGTTTCTATAAATCTCTTATTTATACCAAGTATAGCAGAAGTTTCTCCTGAATCAAATATAAAACTAATCCCATCCGTTAAATCTGCATCATTAAAAAAGCCTGAATTTTCCTCTCTTGTTAAGACTGTTATATTATAATGTGACTTTATTAAAAACTTTATTAAGGATAAGTAAAGGCTGTGGTGATTTATGGTTAAAGCAATTAATATTAATTTCTTTTCTTTCATCATAATCTTAAACTATGTCAGATATATTTTTTGGATATAATATTTTCTTTGTTAAATCATTTAAATAATTCACAGCACGCTCTTTTACATGGTAGTCATAATATTCATAAAGACATAAAAGAGAAATCACAACACTATCATTTTTCTCTGCAAGGAAGGCAAGTGCAGATGAGTTAATACCTATTACTAAATCGAATTCTTTAGTATCTATAAATTCTGCTGGGATCGCAGCATTAACAAAAGTGTTTGTTTCTTTATTTAAAAACTTCGAATAACCCAACCTGGGGTGCGGTTTAATATATAGCTCATATCCTATGTTCTTAACATGTGAAATAAGCATGGTAGTAATTTCTTTATAATTCTTATGAATGTTTACTTTTTTATAATCCATTTCCAGAAAAAGTACTTTCGGAGCTTTAGACTTCTTAGGTTTATAAGAATACTTATCAATAACCGGTTTTTCAACAGTTTCCTTTTTGACTTGCTTAATATTATATCTATAATAAGGGAATTCAATTATTAACTTCTTACCAAAAACAAAGAACTCAAAATCAATATTAGTCGCCCACCTCAAAATCATTTTTTTGTGCACTAGTTTCAAACTAGACTTGGCTCTGGAATAGTCAAGCTTAATGGTATCATCATAATGATTTATGAAAGTGATTTCATTTCGACTACTCAAACGGGCAAGCAGAAAGAAGCTAAGAAAATCAAAAAAATGTGAAAAAAAGAAAATTCTTTGTTCTTCTATCCCTAAAAAATAATTTTTGAATATCTCTTCTAACTTCCTTTTCACTTTAATCAGTTTAAAAGGATTCTTATAAGACATTTTAAAATCATAAGGAATGAATACTAAGTTATCTAATATTAGTTTTTGGCTGTCAATAAAATCATACATTCCTTTAACATTGATACAATACATTGATATTCTAGCTGTCGCTTTATGTTTTTCATAAAGTTCAAAAGCATATTTAATATCCGCTGGGGCTTGTATTAATATAATAATGGAATTCATTTACTGATTTTTCCTTTTTATTAAGTTAATGATAAGATTCTTATTGTTAAAAAGAACTATGCTACCCATCAGTAAAACAACTGAAATTTTGACTATTACACCAGTAATAAGCTTTAATTCTATAAAAGAAAACAAACCTACAATACCAATAAAAGCAAAAAAGAAGGGTAATATACTACCCCAAGCAAATGGTATAAAGTAAGCCTTCTTTGATAAATAATACCTGACAAAAAAGAAGAAGAAAAAAGTGACAAGTGTTGCAATAGCAGCGCCTAAGGCTCCTTTTTGCGGAACCAATAAGAAATTAAGACCAATATTTAATATGGCTGATAAAACTGTTAAAACTGTAATTAATTTAGTTTTTTTCACCTGATAAATAGACCGGTTAAATAAACCACCAACTTGACCAAACAGTATTCCAATAACTAATAATGGGACAAGCTTGTATGCCGATTCATATTTATTATCTAATAAATAAATAAATTCTTTTGAAAACAAAGCAATTAAAAGTGAAGCTATGATTAGAACAATTGCATATATTCTATTATACTTAAAAAGCGTGCTTTTAGCCAGATCCTGGTCTTTTTGGTTAGCTAACTTATAAAAAAGGGGGTCATACGCTTTGTTAAAAGCTGTTGTAAAGATTAGTAATATTTCTGCCAGCTTGTAACTAACAGAATAGATACCTACTTCTTTTAAGGAAGAATAACGCTCGATAAAAATTCTATCTGATAGATTAATTATCCATGCAGCAAGAAGCATAAAAACCAGCGGCCAACTGAATGAAAGGCTTTCCTTTAAAATTTGCTTTTTAATTTTGAAATGAATGATTTTGGTTATTATTATAACAAAAAGAGGAATTAATAGTGCAGAAGCAACTAATCTTCCTAAAAGCATTCCCTCAGCCCCTCCATCATCAAAAACAATGAAGTAAATAATAAAGCCTGTTGATAAAGCAAACTGCAATATTGAGATTAATATAAATTTACCTGCTTTTTGCTCTACTTGGAAGTACACTTTCGGAATTAAGCTAAATACAGTTAAATATACCGTTAAAATAGCGTATAGATAAAATGGACTAAAAGGAATCGAGCTAAATATGCTTGACGCTATAGATTTTCCCAGCAGGATTACGACAAGTAATAGTGATGATACTATCATCATTGTTAAATAAACAGACCCAAGGAAATCTTTTTTATCACTTTCAGTTTTAAAATCAAAGTATAACCTATATATGGAACGTTCCAGCGCCAAAGAAAAAATGATGGTTAGTATCGTTGAAAGAACTTGCATAGACTGAACTATACCATAGTCTTCAGGTGTCAGATACCTGGTATAAAGTGGTAAAAGAAGGAACTGGGCAGCTTTCGGGATTATATTACCGATAGTATATAACCCTGTGTTTCTAATTAACTTATTAGCCAAATTAGCTGTTTAATAATTAATATTAGAAGTTTTGTTAATTAAGCAAAATAATATCATAACCGTAGAAAGTTATTTTACTACTTCTAGTAAAAATCCAAAATTATTTAAATGAGATCATTTATTGACGTTTTGCCATTGCAAGGGCATACCTTTCTTCAAATCCACCTTCGCAACCTCCCCAATCACCTCCTTCAAATACTTCGGATGCAACCCATACCCCGGCCTAATAGACCTAACATTTTCCTCGGTAAAAGTTTCTCCTGCTTTAGTATCTTTCACAACAAATAGCGAGCGGGCAAATTTCCGGCTTGCTTTTACTTTTTCGGTGAGCTCGTAAGATACTTTGCCTATTGCCTGCTCAGCTTGTCGTACTGCTTTAACCATTTCTGTAAATTCTTTTTCGTCGAGTGAGAAAGAGGCATCGGGTCCGCCGATGGATTTATCGAGAATAAAATGTTTTTCGATGACCCTTGCCCCCAAAGTTACTGCAACTACAGGGGCAACAATGCCCAATGTGTGGTCTGATAAACCTACCTCAACGCCAAAGCGTTTTTTTAAATCGGGAATTGTGGCAAGGTTGGCTTCTTCGATGGGTGCAGGGTAAGAGGATGTGCATTTAAGCAAAGTAATATCATTATTGCCGGCATCGCGACATGTTTGTACCGCCAGTTCAATGTCTTCGAGTTCGGCAATTCCGGTTGACATGATCATTGGGCGGCCTTTAGATGCGGTATATTCTATCAGCGGTATATCCTGAATTTCGAATGATGCAATTTTGTAGGCTGGCGGATTGAATTGCTCCAGGAAATCCACGGCAGAATGATCGAAAGGTGTGGAAAGACACATTAATCCTTCCTCTCTTGCTACCTTGAACAGTTCTTCGTGCCATTCCCAGGGAGTATAAGCTTCTTTGTATAAGTCATGCAGTTTTTTACCTTGCCAAATGGTCCCATCAAGCACATCTGAGAAGTATTCATTATCACAATCAATAGTCATTGTATCTGCCGTGTACGTTTGCAACTTTATAGCATCGGCACCAGCTCTTTTTGCTGCTTTGATTGTATCTATTGCAATGTCAATTTTATGACCATGATTAGCTGAAAGCTCAGCAATAATGAATGTTTTAAGATTGTTCGAAAATTTCATAAGTGCTTGTTATTTTGCATTTAAACGTATTATCTGAAAAGCTTCGTATAAATCGCCTCCCATCATCACTCCATAACGTTGCGCCAATATTCTTAATGCTTCAGGTGAACGAGGATGAGGATAGGTTCTTTTTTCAAATTCATACGATTCCATTCCTTTAATTTTTGCTTGTAAGTTTTCTTCTGAAATATTTATAAAAAGGTTGGGGACAAAGTACTTTGGGTCGGAAGATGCCCGCCATTCTGTTCCTGAAGGTGTTTCAAAAGTAATAATTCCCTTTACCATTTCATCCGTCATTGGGCGACAGGCTGTCATAACCGCTTCAAAGGTTCTTTGGTGATCGATGTTTAAATCACCACCATGGTGAGTAAAAATTATCTCAGGTTGAAAAGCCTCCTTTTCTTTTTCAATGGTTTTTACAATATCAAGTAAGGCAACTGTATCAAAACGATTATCTGGAAAATCGTAAATACCAACAGATTCATAACCTATTTTACTGGCAGCAGTATGGATATTCGACCTGTGTCTTTTTAATTCTCCTTTCCATTTTTCAACATCTCTTCTATCGAAACGTGAGGTAATACCTTCTCCCAGAATAACAGTCCTGATAGAACAGTTATTCTCGTTAATCAATTTATGCATAGTTGCTCCACAGCCCAGCAACTCATCATCGGGGTGGGCAACTACCACCAGTATTTTTTTATTTTTTAGAAATTCTAACATCTGCAATGACTGTATTATTTGATTTTAAAGATGCGCGTGAAAATTCAAATCTGAAATTTTCATTTTCGAGAAAAGCATTGGGATATCCCTTAGCATCGAGCATTCTGATATGATCAAAGAGTTCTTCAAGGTTGTCAATTTTCTCAATATTGCTCATATCAGGAGTTCTTCTCTTAAAAGCTACTGGTGAACCAACCTGTTCAACCGGTGCTGGTTTGGTTTCAATTATTTCATCTATCATATTAATTATTAAGTCACCAGCCCTTAAATATATTTCCTCGGCATTTCCATATAAACAGAAATCTTTTTTCAAATAGACCGGTCCTGCATCAAGGTCTTTTACAACCTTGATCGCTGAAATTTTTGTGTTATATACTTTTCTTGATATTAAATTTTGCAGCGGACTACCACCTCTGCCAAAAGGCAAATCGGTCATATGAAAGACAATACAGTTATAGTTTTCAAAAATTTTCTTGGGGATAATATATGACCAATGAGGTAAAAAGATGAAGTCCGGTTGAATAGATTCTATCGTTTCTATTGAAAGTTTATCTTTTTCTTCAATGTGATAAAAATCTGAAGAAATAAAATATGATTTTAGTTTCTCTGATAAAAGTGGATTGCTGTTGGCTATTATTGCTTTCATAAAACTTCTTTTTCAAATTCAATGTATGGTTTACCTTTAATCTCTATAATTCCAGTATTCAAAAAATTAAATTTTTCAAAAACTCTACTAGAAGCCTTGTTATTACCTTTTACTAGCGCTTTAACTCTACAAAGCTTATTGTCTTTACAATCTTTTAGCAGTTGTTCCAGCCCTAATTTTAAAATTACTTTTCCAAAGCCTTGACCTCTATATTTTTCATCTACAGAATAGTCAATAATATAGTAGGAATTTGATTTATCAAAACGTACCTGACCTATTGCTGAACTCTCCTTTTCAAATATATAAAGAAAGGATTCTTCATTATTTATCTTTGATTTAAACCATTTCACATGATTATCATATTCAATCTTAACAGGATTAATTGCATTTTCCCTGACAGCTTCGTTATTCGCCCATGAAAAGTAGGTGTCAATATCAATTATTTCGGCTTTTCGGCAATGTATCTTAAATTCACTTGCAATTGATTTAAAAACACTTATAAATCTATCTTTTACTTTGCGATCTATTATAGGAATGTAAGGTTCTTTATAGTTAGTTTTCAAATAATTGATGTGCTTATACTGTACATTAGTTTCATTTAAATTACCAAGAACTAGTATGTTTTTGTATTTCCCTTTCAGATGTTTGGCAATCTCTTTTTGATTATCTACATAATACCCAGTTAAAATTGGTAGTTCCTGAGAAACTGTTTCTAATAAAATTGTACTACACGGTACTATTGCAAAACCTGAACGACTCATTTGATTTATAAGTTCTTCATCATTCAGGTTTTTGAATAGTTGTATTCGTTTCATTTTTGAATAGTCTCTTACTTTTTCCTTTAAACTTTCAAATGATTGGTAGGCATTACCAACAACAATTGTTACAGTTTCAATTTGATTGATTACAATGAGGTCATCAAGTATTCTTGATGTGAGATTATTAAAGTCTGCACCACCCATACACAAAAAAGCACTATTCATTTTAAGTGGCATATCCCTGTTGGGCTGGTTTTGAAGAAATTTTCCACGTAACAATGCATAATCAAATCCAATTAATAACCTTGTATAAATAGCAGTTGAAAATAAACCTCTTCTCAACGGAGCATGATTAATCACTACATCGGCAACATAATGTTTATCATGCATATCGTCAATACAAACCAGCTTACAGCCTTTGGCTTTTATGGCTTTTTGGTAATCGGTGGTAAAATAATAGTTGTCGAGCACCACAATTTCATCGCCTTTTAAGTGTACTAAAAACTGTTCGAAATGCGAATCATCCTCCAGTAAATCGATACGGTCATGGCATATTTTTTCAATTTCTGCAATCTGGTATTTCGTGGGCTGTCGGGTAGCAAAAATGCAATGGAAATGTTTGTTCAGCATTTCGGCCAGTGCCAGGGTACGGGTAAAATGGCCCATACCTATTGACGGGCCGCCGTCGGCGCGGAAAATAACTTTTCGATTAATCATTAAATTAATTCAGACGTTTAAAACCCCCATGGCAAACAGGACCTTTCAGATAGTCAAAAACATTTCCTCCTTGCTCAAACTTGTGAATCTTTTCAAAAACCGGCTCCAAAGCTGTAAAATACGCATTAATAACCTCTGGGGTATGTGCTGTACTAACATAAATACTATTAGCAGCCAGGAAGCCTTTGCCAAGCATTTCCTGGGTAATAAAGGTCTTGTAGGCCAGATTGTTATCGCTTTTAAATGTAAAACCAGCAAGAGCGGGCAATCCAAATTGCGATATTTTTAAATCATATTTATCTGCTAAATCTGCCCACCTTTTCTTTATTTCATTACCGGTATTGGTTATTACTTCCCACGATTTGGAATCTTCCATTGCTTTAAGTGTAGCAAGTGCAGCCGCAGGACCAATACGTTCGGTCCAAAATGTACTGCTAATAAATGTTTTTTGAGCTGCCTCCATAATTCCACGTTTGCCCAGAACTGCACTTATCGCATAACCATTCCCAAGTGCTTTACTAAAAATTCCCATATCGGGTTCTACTCCATAAATTTTATGCAAGCCACCAAAAGTCTGCCTGAATCCCGATGTGCATTCGTCAAAAATTAATACTATGTTATTATCTGTAGCTATTTTTCTTACTTTATGCAAGAAATTATCCTTTGGCCCCATATTTCGGGAAACTTCCATTTTGATAACCCCAATATCATCATTATTTATCAGGCTTTCAAGTTCTTCTATGTTATTATAGTTAAAAGGTTTAACACTGTCCTTCAGGTTACGAGGCACCCCTGCCGGATCAAGCCCTGGCAACAAATGCCCATCCAGGTTTTTATTATGACCTAAGTTGGCTGAAAGATACCAATCATGCCATCCATGATAACCACAAATAGCAACATTATCTTTTCCTGAGGCTGCCCGTGCTATTCTAATTGCTATTGCATTGGCTTCACCGCCTGTTCTTGCATATCTTACCATATCAGCCCATGGATGCATTTCTATCAGTTTCTCTGCTAATGCGACTTCTTCAGGACAGTTAAATGTTGACATATTCCCTTGTTTAACTACATCCATCACGGAATTATCAACGTCCTCATGGCCATACCCCAGAATATTGGTTCCTATCCCCATTATAGAAACATCGGTATATTCATTTCCGTCCAAATCCCAAACTTTGCATCCCTTTGCTTTGCTGAAATAAGAAGGCCATTGCTCAGGCAGAAACATCTCAGGCCTCTTTGAAAGCAACATTGTTCCACCGGGTATTATTTTTTTTGCTTTTTTATATAAATCTTGTCCTTTTCCCATTATTATTGAGTTTTATCGTTATTTACAGATTTTTCATATCCCTCATTGCGAGAATATTGCTGATTAATCTTTCTGATTTCCGGGTTTTCTATTAATGATTTTGTATAGTCAAACCATGTTTTTTCAGATCCAAATAGCTCAATCAACTTTTTTATCATTTCATAATCTTCTTTCGTATCTACAGTGATTCTTAATTCAGAATAATCAGTGTCGTTCAAAAGACAATCCGATTTGAATTTATTTCCACCCATATAGGTGGAGTTCTTCCAAATATAAGGGGTCACATGTTCTGATTCCGATTTTAAGGTATGTTCACTCATGGCTCTTTTTAAAGCTTCAAACCGGAAAACTTCTACATCAAATCCATCCGGGTAAGTTGGCTTTAAGGTATTAGAAACATAGTCCAAATTATTGTTTAGCGCATGTTCAATGACTTTATCAATTAGTTGTGCATCAATCAATGGACAATCTGAAGTAAGTCTGACGATCCAATCGGGGGCTTCCGGTATGGCTGCCTGGTAAAAGCGTTCTAATACATTGTCAACCGATCCTTTATACACATCTACACCTAATAGGTTAGCAACATTAACTATTTTATCAGCGTCTTGCTCTGTTGTAGTTGCCACCTTGAGTTTTGATATAAGTTTTGATTGTTTTGCGCGCTTCAAATGAATTTCAAGTAAACTTTCTCCATTTATTGTTTTCAATATTTTCTCAGGAAAACGTGTTGAACCTATACGAGCCTGCGTTATTGCTAATATTTTCATTTAGTTCCAGTTTTTAGGGTATAATAATGGGGTTTCTTTGACTTCAATTTCATTTATTAGATTTATAGCTTCTTCAGGTAGCTTGTTTTGATCCAATATCTCAATGTTTCTTTTTAATTGCCCTGAATTATCAATACCAATAATGATATTGTCAATTAAAGATTGTTGTATAACATATTGAAGAGCTAGAACTTCCATCTCTACGTTATATTTCGATGCTATTTTTCTTAGCTTATCTAAATAAGGAGCGAGTGTTTTCAACTGTCCATTTAGTTCTTTTGGGTTTTTAAAAAACAATCCTTGCAGAAACACTGATCTTATCTGTAGTTCTTTTCCTAGTGACTTTGCCTGACGTAAAAGCTGACCTCTTTGAGAGTAGTTATCAAGTAAGTTAAATGGTAATTGAATAACATCAATTTTATTGCAATTAATTGCTTGTTCAAATTCAGTATTATCATATACAGATACTCCAGTTTTCTCAATCAATCTTTGCTCTTTAAGTTCTTCCAATTGATTTAGCAATTCAGGGTAGTCTTTAAAGTCATTAAAACTGTGAAAGAAATAGGTATAGACAGAATTACACTTTAAAAGTGAGATGCTTTCATTTAACTGATCTTGCAAACTCTTATTACTCTTCTTAAATTTTGTATTGATTAAGAAAGAATCTGGATTTTCACCTAAATATTTACCAATAATTTCTGGAGCATTTCCGTATGCGTCAGCAGTATCCAATATTATAACTCCACTATTTCTAGCGTAATCTAATATTGCTTGGACCTCTGAATATGCAGGTTTACCAATATTATTATTTATACCATAATCCAAACCGAATTGTACGGTGCCAAGTATTATTTTATTAATCATCATATTCAAAATTAGGATTAATTAATGCCATTCTTATAATGTCACAATACTTACCCTGATATAGTCCATGCTTCTTATATATTCCCTCAGTTTTAAAATTAAGTTTTTCGTAAAGCTTAACTGCCGCAAAATTATTAGCTACAACCCCTAATGTAAGTTTCCTTATTTTAAGTTCTGTATTAACCCTAAAAAACCAAGCACTTTTTTTACAATTTAAAAACATATATTTT
>CAZGMM010000047.1:0-17573 GCA_964526845.1 uncultured Halanaerobiales bacterium
ATTGCCTTTAAATTATTTTAAATAGATTAGATTAATTGTTATGATGACAATATAGGAGGACAAAAAAATGAGAACACTTGTATTTTTTGGCTCAGCCCGCAAAAATGGTAATACAAAGGATTTGCTTAATATATTCTTAGAAGATCTAGAGGGTGAAGTAGAGATTATAGATGCCTATCGAACTGAAGTGGGCGGATGTATTGACTGCCGGTACTGTTGGGAACAGTGGGGTTGCTCTGTACAGGATGACATGCAGGACATTTACTCTTCAATTGATAGTGCAGACAATATCGTATTTGCTTCCCCCCTTTATTTTAATAATGTACCCGGTCCCTTAAAAAATATTATTGATAGGTGTCAGGTCTATTGGTCCTCGCGGCGTAGGGGAGATCGTGATGATATAAGTAATAAGAAGGCAGCTTTATTAGTAGTAGGAGGGGCTCCCAGTTATAATAAGCAGTTTAAAGCCATAGAAATTGTTCTAGAAGGTGTTCTAAAAGATATGAAAGCAGAAGTAATTGGTCATGTTTATGTACCAAATACCGATGAAGTATCTGTATTAGATAATGAGGAAGCTGAAAAGAAGGCAAGAGATTTAGCAAAACAATTAAATAAGGAAAATGTATAATTATATCAAATATTAGTTTTTTCAAAAGCGGTCTCTAAAAAGGAGCCCGCTTTTTTTAATACTTCTATTAAGCCAAAATTATCATCAATAATTTACAATATTTGATAATATTTTAATTACAGATTAAAAAATTCTTATTATTCTGAAACTCCTTTTATAAAATTCAAGGAAAATCATTAGTTCTGTTGAATAAATATAATAAGAAGTAAGTTGTCTAAATAATAATGGAGGTTAACATTAATGGAAAAGAAATTAAACTTAGGAATAATAGTTCCAAACTTAGATAATGGCCGCCTTCTTTCCGAAAAATTATTAATAAAACAGTTATCTGACAAATATAATATAAAGATCTTTGTTTTATCTGGTAGCAATAAAGAAAATGAATACTTCGATAAAGAAAATTTGATATTTTTAAACCTGGATCTTTCTAATTCAATCCTTACCTTTCCCATAAATTATTATAATAACATAAATGAATTAAAAGATTTAAAAAGAAGATATAGAATAAATAAAAGCTTAAGCTTTGGTAAAAAGGCTAATATCTTGAATGTTTTAAGTAATGTTAAAGAAAAGATAATTTTAAATGTAAATGAATCACATGATGATACCTTTGTTTTGGAGAAATTCGTTAAAAGAATTTACAAAAAAGCGGATAGAATTGTTGTAGATTCAAAAAACAAAAAAGCCTTTTTAAGTAATGATTATAAGATAGATAAAAAGGATATTGCTATAATAGAGGATATCTTGCCGATCGATGAGATAAGTGAAAAAGCAGCGGAAGATGTCGGAGAAGATTTGGAAGACTTCTTTAAACATAAGGTAATTGTTAATTATGGAGAACTGACAGAAGATAAGGGGCAGTGGCATTTAATAAAAGCCTTTTTTAGGATTAAAGAAAAAGAGGATGGCGTAAAACTTTTAATTTTGGGAGATGGACCTCTCTATAAAAAGCTGGATGAACTTATCAAAAGTATGAATATGGAAAATGATATAAAGATAATTAAAGAATTTTCTAATCCCTATAAATATCTGATCCGCTCTGATATTTTTGTGCTTAGTTCTCATCAGGAATATAGCAAAGCAAATGTATTGGACGCAATGGCCTGTGCCCGGCCTGTAATTTCAACTACCTGTATGGATGAAATTATTAACCTATTAAGTCCAAAAAATTATGTGCAGAGAATTTCAGAACCCTTTATGGCTGAGTATGGTATTTTGATACCAACCGCAACTAATCCTCTAAATACAAAAAGCAAGGTCCTCAATAAAAATGAGATAGTACTATCTAATGCAATTTTCAAACTGCTTAATGATAAGGAAACATATGAAGAATATATGGAAAAGTCTGCCCATAGGGCTGTTAACTTTTCACCTGAAAATATTGCTGAGAAATGGAATGAAGTCATTAAATAAATTGAGTGCTTGTAAAAAGTGGGGTAATATACTTGCGCGAATATAAGAAGATGACCTACGAAGAAGTAGAAAAACTAAATAGAGATAAGACTTTATTTTTAATGGCGTTAAGCCCACTTGAAACCCACGGTCCCCACCTTCCGGTCGGGACCGATTTAATCGTGGCAGAACAATTATTATTAAAATATGAGAAAGTATTAAATGAAAAATATCCTGATTTTACAATAATAAAGATGCCATCTTTACCTTTCGGTGGTTCCTTACTACCTGTTGAGGGTTCGATTGAAATAAAGGCCCGGAACTTAGAAAAAATATTATTTGATATTTCTAATAATTTAAGCAAATTGGGTTTCAAATACCTATTTTTAGCAGATAACCACGGAGGTCCCGCCCACCAGATGGCTATCGAAGCTGCCTCACATAAGGCAGATAAAAAATTAAATTTTAAGTTAGTAGATCCCTTCAATTATATCTTTAAAATGATGGTAGAGAATGATGAAAAATTATTAAATAGACTTTCCTCTCTAAGTGGTGAAATAGGTGATGATCCCGATCTACACGCCGGTAATAATGAAACATCCCTGATGCTTTATTTAAAACCCGAGGAAGTGGGGGAATATGAAAGTTTAAGGGACTCATTAATACCAGAATACAAAGGTTTAGCTAAAGTATTAAATAGTTTAGCACAATTTTTTAATAGTAAGAGTCTGGCCCATTTAGCTGTTAATTTAGCCTGGATAAGCGATGAACAAATCACTCCATATTTAGGTAAGCCAGCAGGGGCAGAGAGTTATAGAGGTAAAGAGATGGTTGAAGCAAGAGTTACAATAGCTTTAGAACTATTTGACAAGGTTATAAAGGGTGAAAAAATTAAAGAAAAACCAATGCTCTGGAACCTCAGATTTTTAAGATACTTCTTTTAAAATTATTATAATAGAGGTGTTAATAGATGGAAATAAGAGAAATGAAGATTAAAGACTATCAAAAAGTATACAGCCTATGGGAAGAGACCGATATAATATTAAAAAAATCGGATGAAAAGCAGGAAATAGACCGGATGTTAAAAAGAAATCCCTATACTTGCCTAGTAGGTTTAAGAGATGATGAGATAGTAAGTGTTGTAATGGGTGGTTTTGATGGAAGGCGGGGATATGTCCATCACCTGGCAGTTAAACCTGAACTCCAGAGGAAAGGGCTGGGAAGAGAAATGATGGATGAATTAATGAATAGGTTTGAGGACCTCAAGGTTATCAAGGTTCACTTATTTGTAGAAGAGAATAATAAAGATGTTAAAGATTTTTATCGAAACATAGGATTTGAAGAGAGAACCGATCTAACTGATTTCAGTAAGACATTAATCAAATAATGAGATAGAATAAGCAATAGCTTAGGAGGATAAACATTGGATATTGAGTTTCATTATTACGTCACCTATTTAACAGCTTTAAAAGCAGGTTTTAAAAGGGAAAAGGCAGAAATTATTGCAACTTCCGCCCAACTTGTTGATGACAATGTAGAAATTAATTTAATAGAAAACCAGAAGGGGGAAATATATAAGACCTATATAAGTCAGACTGCTAATATCTTAAAACCGAAGGAAGAACTATTCAGGATCTATCCGATTTTTCATTTTATACCGGGAGATCCTTTTGCTTTTTCGGTCCAAAGAAAAGATGGCATTATGCATCTTTTAAATACAACCCCTGATAATGATAATGCAAGGTTTTTAATGGAAAGAGCATTAGATTCAAATAACTTATATCGTATCGGGATTGCGGCTCATACCTATACAGATACCTGGGCTCACCAGAACTTCACCGGTTATTATTCATCTTTCAATGGATTGAGCGGAGTTTTAGAAAAGGTAACTCCTAATATCGGACATGCAGATGCCAAACATAATCCTGACCTTATTTCAAATATCTGGGTCGATGAAAGATTGATTTCAGCCCATCAGGTAGTAGATAATAATACAAGGTTTATTGAAGCAGTATCGTATTTACTAGATTACTTGGCTGATTATAATAAAAATCAAATTAAAGATAAAAAAACCTTTTTAGATAGAATAAAAAATATATTTTCTATTAAGGGGAACAAAAGGTATCACAAATTTAAAAGGATTAATGAGTATAATAAATTAAGTAAAGAATTATCCGATTATGAAATTCCTGAATATGAAAAGTATAAATGGTTTGAATCTTCTGTAGACGTATTTAATGATGAAAATATATTTTTACCAAATTTAAATTACAATGAAATAAGTTATAAATGGAAAGATGGAGAGTACAAAAAATCCCCCTATTACCTATTCTGTGAGGCGGTTAAAGCCCATCAGTTAGCGGGAGAAAAAATATTTGAACAGGGGAAATACAAGAGATTAGAATTGAACAACTGGTAAAATAAAATATAAAAATTTTCAGAAAATACTTGAAATCCTTGCACCATTTTTTTATAATATAAATGTAAACGTTTTCCTAAAAGCTAAAAATTCATCATGAGTTTTTACAATTTTCTTCTCTAAAACCACCAAATTTCTTATATATTGACGCTATATTACCTTTTTAACCACAAATTATACTTTATGTAATATATTCTTTAGATGTAAACGCTTACCTTTTAAGTGAAAGGGGTATTATTATGGTCCGGGGTTTAACTATGAAGGACATAGCAGAGAGAGCTGGAGTTTCTGTAGCAACGGTATCCCGGGTTCTAAATAATAGCAAACCTGTTAGTGAGGAATTAAGGGACAAAGTTTTAGAAGTTGTGAAAGAAACCGGATATAAGCCAAATGCTCTGGCTCGTAGTTTAATAAAGCAGCGAACCGGAACAGTTGGGGTAGTTATTCCAGATTTAGATAATGAAACCTTTGCCGATCTCATAAAAGGTATTGAACTTATTTTAGATGAAAATGATTATGTATTAGTAGTTACGAATACAATGGGTAAGGTAGAGAAAGAGCTTGAAATGTTTCATCTTTTTGAAGAAAAAAGGGTAGATGGAATAATCTTTTCCGGTGTTTCCTTAACCGAGGAGCATAAGGAGTTTTTTTCCAATTTTGAGATTCCAACCGTAGTAGTTGGCCAAGAATTTAAAGAATTGAACTATCCTTCCGTAACTATAGATAATTTCCAAGCTGCTTTTGATATGACACAGTATTTAATAGATTTAGGGCATAAAAAGATTGCTATGATAAGAGGACCCATGTATGACCAACAGGCGGGTAAAGAAAGAGTCTTAGGTTATAAAACTGCTTTGCGAGAAAATAATATTGAAATTAAAGATGATTATATCAACCAGGGTGATTTCACTATTGAGAGCGGATATCAGGCAATGGTAGAGATCTTTGAAAACGAGGACAAACCAACTGCTGTATTCGCTGCCTCTGATAAGATGGCAATCGGAGCTTTAAACTGCTGTCTCGATAAAGGTCTAAAAGTTCCGGCTGATATTTCTATTGCCGGTTTTGATGATATGGAATTAGCAACAGCAGTGAGACCACAGCTGACAACGATTCATCAGGACCAGGTGCAAAAAGGTATGAAAACCGCTGAAATATTACTGGGAGTTCTAGATCAGGAGAAAAAGGAAGTATATAATATACAACTTCCTTATTCTTTAATAAAACGACAAAGCACAAGTAAAATCGATTCCACTGATAAATAGACTAATTATGGATTTAGCAAATTTAAAAATATGAATCAATAATAACCTTACCTAGGAGGTGGTTATCAAAGAGGAACCGTGTTTAATTAAAGCCAAACAATTAATTAAAAATAATGAAAGGGGGGAAAGGGTACATTTATTGTACCTAAAATAATGAAAAAAATATTAACTTTAAGTCTTGTTCTCTTGTTAACTTTCGTTATGGCTAGTTCTGTTATGGCACAAACTGAAATTGAAGTGTGGTTCCACTCAGGTAGAGGTTCTGAGAGAGATGTTATTGAAGATCAAGCTAAAAGGTTTAGTGAAATGGACAATGGTATTACTGTAAACTTGGTACAGTTACCAGAAGGTAGTTATACTGAGCAGGTTCAATCAGCCGCAGCAGCGGGTGATTTACCAGATGTTCTGGACTTAGATGGACCTACCATCGCTAATTATGCCTGGTCAGGTTTTCTAAAACCTCTTGGTGAATTTGTACCAGAAGAAATGGAAGAAGACTTCTTACCTTCCATTTTAGACCAAGGTTATTACAATGGAAAATTATATGCACTCGGTACATTTGACTCTGGTCTAGCTTTTTGGGGAAATAGAGAATATCTTGAAGCTGTCGATGCAAGAATTCCTCAAAGTGTAGAAGATGCCTGGACATTTGAAGAATTCATGGGAATTCTTCACAGGCTAAAAGAACATCCTGATGTTAAATATCCACTTGGCTTTAAATTAAATTATGGTGTAAATGAATGGTACACTTATGGTCTATCTCCATTCCTACAAGCATTTGGTGCGGATTTAATCAACCGTGAAAATTTAACTGCTGAAGGAACTATTAATGGACCAGCTGCAAATGCATTTGGTTCCTGGATGCAAAGCTTGTTTGAAAGAGGCTATGCTAATCCTAATCCGCCAGGAGACACCGAATTTACTAATGGTAAAGTTGCCTTATCCTGGGCAGGTCACTGGGTATATAACCAAAACAAAGAGGCTTTAGGTGACGATGTAGTCTTAATTCCTGCACCTAAATTCATGGGCAAACAAGCAACCGGTATGGGCTCCTGGGCATGGAGTATGCCAGCCAGTACTGAACATCCTGAAGCAGCCTGGGAATTCATGAAGTTCATCCTACAACCGGAAGAGATTGTTAAGATGACAAATGCGAATGGTGCAGTTCCCGCAAGAGAATCTGCCTTTGAATTAACCGATGTATATAGTGAAGGTGGCGAACTTCGTATATTTGTAGAACAATTACAAAAGATCGCAGTACCCAGACCTGTAACACCTGCTTATCCTACAATAACAAGTGCATTCCAAACAGCTTTGGATAATATTATTAACGGTGCAGATGTTAGTCAAGAGCTAAATAATGCAGCTAAAACAATTGATGAAGAAATCGAATATATGGGACTAAAACAAGAATAGTCTTAAGGTAAGTAATATTTTATAGGGAGAGGGTTTAATCCTCTCCCTATAATCAAAGTTTTATTTTTGAAGGAGGGGGGAGAATGAACAGGAGTAATAAAACAGTCATTGGAAGTTTTTTAGCCCCAGCAGTTGTGTTATTATTAGTTTTTATGATACTACCTTTTGTTATGGCCTTTGTATTATCATTTACTAATTCAAGATTAATACCTGGGCCCAGAGGTACCCAATATATCGGGATTACAAATTATGAAAAACTAGTGGAAGACAATATGTTCTGGCGGGGTTTAAAGCACAACTTTTACTTTGTAATTGTAGTAGTTCCAATCCAAACTGCTTTGGCCTTACTTCTAGCGATACTTGTTAACCAACAGTTAAAATTAAATAAGTTTTTCCGAACGTTTTATTTTATTCCAACTGTAACCGCTATGGTTGCTGTTGCCGTTGTCTGGTCTTTCCTTTATCACCCGGATGGATTGATTAATGCCTTTTTAACTTTCATAACGGGGGGAGCCTGGGGAGGAGTTGATTTCCTCAATAATTCTAAGTGGGCTTTTCCAGCTATAATGGCGATGTCAATCTGGCAGGGTGTCGGCTTTCAAATGTTAATCTTTTTAGCTGGACTTCAGGAAATACCGCAGGCTTTTTATGAAGCTGCTGATATAGATGGAGCTAACAGCTGGCAAAAATTTAGACATATTACTCTTCCTCAACTAAAAAATACCACTACTTTTGTAATTATTTCTACTACCATCCTGGCGTTCAGACTATTCACCCAAATCTTGGTAATGACAAATGGTGGTCCCCAGGGTTCAACCTATACAGTCATGCTCCATATTTACAATATGGCTTATAAGAGGTTGAACATCGGTTATGGATCAGCCTTAACAGTTGTATTTTTTGTCATAATCTTAATAATTTCTCTTATCCAAAGATTTCTCCTGGGTGAACAAAGGGAGGTTGCATAAGATATGTTTGATTTTAGAACAAGAAGAAAACTCATTTTATATATAATAATGACAATCTTTTTTATAATCTTTTTTGCACCTATCTTGTATATGATAACAACTTCCCTGACCCCGGTAGAAGAGCAGATATTAAATAATATGGCGTCAATCAAAGGTTTTATCCCAACTAATGTTGGGCTTGATAATTATTTTGATGTATTTGACCGTATGCCATTTGGCAGATTTTTGTTCAACTCGTTATTTATAGTTAGTACTACTATAATATTCGGTCTTTTAGTCAATAGTATGATGGCTTTTGGATTAGCGAGATTTAACTTTAAAGGTAGGAACTTAATTATTAGTACTGTATTGGCCTTAATGATTATTCCTTTTGAAGCAATTGCTGTTCCCCTTCTATTAATTACAAACAGATTAGGTTGGTTGGACAGTTATCAGGTTCAAATAATTCCATTTATAGCGAATCCGTTCTATATCTTTTTATTATATCAGTTCTTCATTAACTTCCCGACCGAATTAGAAGAAGCTGCTATAATTGATGGAGCCAGCTGGTATAAGATTTATTATAAACTGGCTTTACCATTATCGAAGCCAATTTTAGCTAGTGTTGCAATTTTACACTTCTTAATGCAGTGGAGAAGATTCTTGTGGCCATTAATGGTTACAAGAGGTCCTACTTATCGGCCGTTAACTGTCGCAATGCAGGTCTTCTTTGGACAGTATCCACGGCTGTGGGGAGATATAATGGCGTTCGTAGCAATGATGACCTTACCAATTATCATATTATTTGTTCTCTTACAAGATCGTTATGTCAGTACCGTTGCGCGGAGCGGTATCAAATAAAAGAAAATATAATTACTCTCCTAATCCCATCTTTAACGAGGTGGGATTTATTTTTTACTTGACAATGAGAATCATTTTCATTATAATCAAATTAACATGAGTAAAAAACTAAGGTTTATAATAAATTTCAAGGGGGAAAACAAATGACTCTTGCAGATATTAAGAGAGGCAATAATTTTAAAGTAAAAAACATACCTGATGATATGATTAGAATTCAAACCCTGAGAATGGGTATTTCAGAAGGTTCTAAATTAAATTGTAATGAAAAAATTCCGGGTGGTCCCATAATTGTAAAACATAATTATCAGGAGATCGCAATTGGAAGAAATTTAGCAGAAGATATAGAAGTTGAATTATATACCGAGGGAAGTGATTAAATGGAATGCTGTCGCAAACTGGAGCAGATTGATATAGATCCAGAGAAAGAAAAGATAGTCCTAGTAGGAAATCCCAATGTGGGGAAGTCAATATTTTTTAATTACTTTACAGATACTTATGTATCTGTTTCTAACTATCCAGGGACTACTTTAGATATAAGTACAGGAAACTATGAAGATTACATAGTTTTGGATACCCCGGGAGTATATGGAGTCTCTTCTTTTAATGATGAAGAGAAGGTAGCCCGGGATATTATTTTGTCCGGAGATATTATAATAAATATTGTAGATGCAGTTCACCTCGAAAGAGACCTCTTTTTAACCCAGCAGTTAATTGATATGGGCAAAAAAGTGATTGTAGGATTAAATATGATGGATGAGGCTGAACACAGAGGCCTAAACATAGATATAGATAAATTGGAAAAGCGATTGGGTGTAAAAGTAATTCCAACAGTTGCCATCAAGAAAAAAGGCTTAAAAAAATTAGCAGATAATGTAGATAAGGCTCAAAAAGGTAAAATTAGTTTAAAAGATGATATTAGAAAGGAGTTAGATAACTTAGCCGATGAAATAGGTAATAGAGCTGACAGTCTTTTAATCTTAGAAGGAGATAAAAATGTAGCATCAGTTCATAATAAAGAAGCTTTTGAACTAAGAGAAGAGATATACCAACAAAGGCGTAATAGAGTTAATAACATTGTTGAAGAGATCATTACTAAAGAAGAAAAAAATAGCAGTATCGGTGATAAGATCGGTTCCATGTTATTGAGACCGATTACCGGTATACCTATTTTATTGGTTATTTTATATGCACTTTATCAGTTTATTGGAGTATTTGTAGCTCAGACCTTAGTTGGTATAACAGAAGAAATGATAATGATAGAAACATATCAACCTTTTATCATAAATTTAGTTTCTAACTTTATTGCACCGGAAAGTCTTATCGGTAAGATCTTAATCGGAGAGTTCGGTGTATTAACGATGACGGCAACCTATATTTTGGGACTGTTATTACCACTAGTAGCCGGATTCTATTTCTTTTTAGCCATCTTAGAAGATTCTGGTTACATGCCGAGGATAGCAGCTTTAGTTGACAGAGGTTTAAATTATTTAGGTCTAAATGGTAGGGCAATTATACCGATGCTTTTAGGGTTTGGTTGTGTAACAATGGCTACTGTTACCACACGCCTCTTGGGTTCTAAAAGGGAAAAGATAATTGCAATCTTTTTATTAGGCTTGGCAATTCCTTGTTCCGCACAACTGGGAGTTATAGCTGGACTGATAGCACCTTTAGGCCTAGATTACTTTATTATATATGTAGTGACCATTTTTGCTGTCTATGCAGTGACCGGTACATTTTTAAACAAGGTATTACCAGGTGAATCAACCGACCTATTGATTGATTTACCTCCTATTAGAGTACCTGAAATAAAAAATATTTTGCAAAAGACATTCTTAAAGTCTAAGTACTTCATTTTTGAAGCCGGACCGATTTTTGTTCTGGGAGCAGTTGGTATTACCTTGATGAAAGAGTTTAGAATACTGGACAGTATTAAAGAGTTAGTTGCTCCCCTAGTAGTGGGTTGGCTGCAGCTGCCCAAGGACGCAACAGAAGCATTTATCATGGGTATTATCAGAAGAGACTTTGGGGCAGCTGGATTAAGCTCGATGGCCTTAACTAATGATCAGACTTTAGTCGCTTTAATAGTATTAACTCTCTTTGTACCCTGTATTGCTGCCATGTTAGTGATGATTAAAGAACAGGGTATTAAACAGGCGGCCATGGTCTGGGTTGGCAGCTGGGTAGCTGCCTTCACCGTAGGCGGACTAGTAGCGTTATTTATCTAAGGAGGTAATTTATGCAGTGTACAACTGATGGAAAGAGGATCTGTCCCACCTGTGGGAACGAGATAGAAGATCCCGATATCATGAAATGTCCAAGGTGTAACAGCCTTTTAATCTTAAAATGTTCAGAATGTAAAAAGTGTAGTTTCTTTAAGAAATTATAACAAAAAAAGAAGGATAAAATTGGTACTCTTTTTGCTTGAATAAATTAAATTAGTATAATATAATAACCTCAGATGACATCCGTAATGGAGTCATACTATTTAAGTAGTAAAAAGCAGAGGATGTCAAAAAATATTACTACCTGGATCCTAGAGAAGGACCGGGATAGGAGGAATTGCAGAAATGAATTTATCCACAAGAAAGATAGTAATTTCAGGCATGTTAGGCGCTATTTCAATTATCTTAGGTGCGACAGGACTTGGTCTAATTCCCGTGCCTACTCCGGCCGGCCATGCAACCATAATGCATGTACCAGCTATCATCGGAGGAGTATTGGAAGGACCTGTAGTTGGATTTTTTATAGGCTTGATCTTTGGAATTTTCAGCTTTATCAGAGCGACGAATCCAATCTTTGCTGATCCTTTAATTGCTGTTGTACCCAGATTATTTATTGGAGTAGGAGCCTATTATATCTATTACTTATTAAAGAAGTATAATGTAAGTTTTGCCCTAATTTTAGCAGGTATAATTGGCACTTTAATCAATACTATCTTTGTATTGGGATTAGCAGTTTTAAGAGGTTACTTACCCTTTAAAGCAGCAGCTTCGGTTGCTTTCTTACACGGCATACCCGAGGTAATATTAGCTGCTGTTATCGTAGTGATTGTGGGTAAGGCTATTTTGAGCATTCAAAAACCTTCTGGGGCAAAAAATTAATATTTAAACATATCCATAAAACATTCCTTATTAGACTACTAAAAGCCCTTGCAAAAGGGCTTTTTTTGTTAGGAGTTGAGTGTAAAATGAGTATCATGACAATTGGAGACTGTGTTATAGATTATTATCCCGAGCTAGACCAGGAGTTTGTAGGCGGCAGTGGTTTAAATACGGCTGTCCACCTGCAAGAGAAAGATTTAGAGTCTGATTTAATTGGCGTAATCGGAGATGATATTAGGGGAAGGAAAATCCTTGATTATTTAAAACATAAAAAATTTGATCTAACTAATATTAAAGTAAGAAATGGAGATACTGCACTCGCTTATATTAAAAAAGATGATAATGATTTCAAGATAGACTCGGTGCAAGAAGGCATTAAAAAGGATTATAGCTTAAGCAAGAAAGATATAAAAGTAGTAAAAAATTATAAGATAGTCCATACCAACATCTATACACATACCACCCACTTATTACCCTACCTTAAGGAACAAAATAATTTAGTAAGTTTTGATTATTCTTTTAAGGTTGATTATGAAAAATTAGAAGAGATTAAAGAGTATATTGATATCCTTTTTATAAGTAAAAATAATATTTTGAAAGAAGAATTTTCCCAACTTAAAGAATTCAACATTGACTATGTTGTATTAAGCTCGGGTAATAAGGGTTTTATTGTATTACATAATGAACAGGAATATTTTAAAAAACCGGCCGGTGATTATATTAAAGACAGTACTGGGGCCGGGGACACTTTGATTGCTGAAATTCTTTTTGGCATTCATCAAAAACAAGAGCTGGATACAATATTAGATCGGGCTGCCCGGAAGGCCTATCAATCTTGTTTAGGTATTGGACCTTTTCATTCTTTTTAAAATTAATTTTAAGCTGTGTGATATAAATCATAGATCTATAAATATATTCTCCATATAATTGTTAATGTAATAAGTAAATGCGAAAAAATAAGAAGGAGGATTATTTATATGTCAATGTTTTGTTATCAATGTCAGGAAGCGGCCGGAAATGAAGGCTGTACAGTCAGAGGGGTTTGTGGAAAGACCGAAGATGTAGCTAACCTACAGGACTTACTTATTTTTTTACTTAAAGGCATTTCATACTATGCTCAAAGAGCCAAAGAATATGGTGTAAATGTTGACCAGCAGACCGGTCCATTTATCATGAAAAACCTTTTCTCAACGATCACCAATGGTAATTTTGATGCGTCAAGATTTGAAGAAAACATTCAAGAAGCACTTGAGATGAGAGAAAGTGTAAAAAATGAATTCATGAAAGCCTATAAAAATGAAACCGGACAGGAATTTGATGAAGAAGTACCGGAAGCAGCAACCTGGTCCAGTGATAATGTAGAAGACTTCTATGAGAAAGGTGAAGAAGTCGGAGTATTAAGCACTAAAAATGAAGACATAAGATCTTTAAGAGAATTAATAACATATGGTGTAAAAGGAATGGCAGCTTATGCTGACCACGCCTATATCCTTGATGAAAGTGATTTAGAGCTGTTTGATTTTATGCAAAGGGCCTTAAAAGCCACTTTAGATGACAGTAAATCTGTTGAAGATTATATAAATTTAGTAATGGAAACCGGTGACCATGCAGTTAAGACCATGGCTTTATTAGATAAAGCTAATACTGAAAATTATGGTCATCCGGAACCAACTGAAGTAAACGTGGGGGTTAATGATAATCCCGCTATCTTAATCAGCGGTCATGATCTCAAAGATATGGAAGAACTCTTAGAACAGACCGAAGGTACAGGTGTAGATGTCTATACCCACGGTGAAATGTTACCGGCTAATTCTTATCCTGCCTTCAAAAAGTATGACCACTTTGTCGGAAACTATGGTAATTCCTGGTGGCTGCAAAAAGAAGAGTTTGAGAAGTTTAATGGCCCAGTTCTCTTAACTACCAACTGTCTAGTACCACCTAAAGATTCCTATAAAGACAGAGTTTATACAACCGGGGTAGTTGGATTTGATGGTGTAACTCATATTGAAGGACGTTCCGAAGGCGGTCAGAAAGATTTCTCCGAAATAATCGAGCACGCTAAACAGTGTGATTCACCGACAGAGTTAGAAACCGGAACTATTCCCGGCGGTTTTGCCCATGAAGCTGTAATGAATGTTGCAGATAAGGTAATTGAAGCTGTAGAAAATGGAGATATTGAAAGATTTGTAGTTATGGCCGGTTGTGACGGGCGACATAATACTAGAGAATATTATACTGATGTAGCTAAAGAACTACCGGAAGAAGCAGTTATTTTAACTGCCGGCTGTGCCAAGTTCAGATACAACAAGCTTGACTTAGGAGATATTGGCGGTATTCCAAGAGTCCTTGATGCCGGTCAGTGTAACGATTCTTACTCCTTAGTCTATATTGCCCAACAGCTGCAGGAAGCAATGGGTGTTGATGATATAAATGATCTTCCCATTTCATATGATATAGCCTGGTATGAGCAAAAAGCGGTAACAGTGCTCTTAGCACTATTATCCTTAGGAATTAAAGGTATCCGTTTAGGACCAACCCTCCCTGCTTTCCTCTCAGAAAATGTAGTAAAAGTATTGGTCGAAAACTTTGATATCAAACCAATCGGTGAAGTCAAAGAAGATGTTGAAAAGATAATGGCAGGCGAGTAATAAAAAAAGGTAATTAAATATTTTAGTATAGATAATAATAAAGAAAGCCTTAGTCCACTCAATTGTGGGCTAAGGCTTTTTAAGTTAAAAAAGAAAAAATATATAGTATTAATTATTTAAATTAGTCCATTCCCCCGTGTTTAAATCTATCTTTATATGTAAGTCGTTAGGAGCCGGGTCATCATAAAGAGAAGCTAATAATCTTCTATAAAAACTGTATATTAAGCGCGACCAGATATTTATACCTTCTATATTAAGAGATCCCGGTGCTACTTCATTACCCTGATAATGAGCTATCATTGCCTCAGCAGCATTATCTGAGATTTTATCTTTATCAATAGGATTTATATGAAATGGATCTAATTTATCTGCAGCAACATCTTTAACTTTTCCCAGTACATAATTTTTAGTATGAGTTGAAAAATCACCTTCAAAAGAAGGAACTTCTTTAATATATTTACTGGTAATACTCATTTCATTGTTTTGGTTTATTTCAACTAGCCGATAAGCATTAGGAAAACCAATTAAAGAAGAAGTTTCAATGTTATATATAAAAAAATTATTTTCAAATTCTTTTTTGACTATATCCTGAGCGTGATGATGACCGGTAAATACTATTTTCATATTGCGGGCAGCAAATTGAGCAGATAATTCCTTAAAATCATCAACTATGTATTTAGAGAAGAAACG
The DNA here is from genome assembly GCA_964526845.1 of uncultured Halanaerobiales bacterium. Taxonomy (GTDB): domain Bacteria; phylum Bacillota; class Halanaerobiia; order Halanaerobiales; family M55B127; genus M55B127. Next base: position 15,368 of record CAZGMM010000047.1, read on the forward strand.
GTCATGACCCTTATAATGTTCTAATAAGCTGTGATGAAGAGAACCTATGACAGCTTTATTTTGTTCGTCTGCTTTTTTAAAAATGTCGTTAATCCAATCTTTTGTGGCTTTTCTTATTCTTCCATTGCAAACATGGTAGCTGTCAGGACTATTATATATACAGCTGTCCATCATTAACAGCCATAACCCTTTAACCGGCTCTACTACATAACTTAAGGAATTATCATCTTTAAATATTGCTTCCTTATAGCCGTAGTTATTATAGATATTTATAAAATTTACGGGTGTTACTATCTCACGGGGAATGCTTGTATGTTGAAAATCTTGGGTATTAAAGCCGTCGTGGTTACCGGGGATAACATAGACATTGATACCGTTTTGTTTAAGCTTTTGTAAAATACCAGCAACAACTTCATGGCTTACTATATCGCCGGAATCTGTAAGGTCACCCGGTAGTAAAACAAATTCTATACCATCTTCTTGTATTATTTTATCGACCGCTATTTCCAATATTTCGGGACTTAGACTTAAAAGTTTCCTATCTTCTACTCCATATTTGAGATATACGGGGTTGTCTATATTACCTTCAACTTCAAAGAGATGGGGATCTGCTATTACAGCGAATTTAGCAGCAGGGTAGTTTATGTTTCTATTTTTTTGTACAGCCTGGACCGGGTAAGAAAAAGCGAAAATAAAAAAACCAACCATGATGCTTAAAGATAATAATATTATCATAGTTGGTAGGATAGTGGAACAAGAAATTTCAAATAAATATTTAATTTTAAGCATAATGAAGACCTCCTAAGATATAAATCGATATAATAATAGAAAGCCTACTAAAAATGAGAGTATATTAATTGTTCAAACCCAGGTAGATAAAGTTGACCAGTTCTTTTTTTGCTTTAGCGTAATCATAATCTTCGTCATATTTTATTCGGACAGTTACCCCATGAGTTGCATGTAAGATTGCACTTGCAATTATTGAAGGGTCAACATCTCTAACTTTATTTTTCTTTATTTCAGCTTCAATTAGTTCACTGAATGTTGATATGAAGTTTCTCATGTAGGATTTAATTATTTCTAATCTTTTATCATCTTCAATCATTGATGTCTTTATAAGTATTTCGCTGATATTGGGATATTCTTTTAAAAAGTCAAAATGGTAATCAAAAAACAAAATTAATTTGTTTTGTAGAGTCATCTTTTTTTCTTTTAGACTATTGATCAAAGCCATTTTTTCTTCTAGCTTATCCCGGAGTATATAATCTAAAATTTCATATTTATCATCAAAATAATTTCCAACTTCCAGGTCTATTTTTTCATTAACCATGGCGAGGCTAATATTTTCCAAATTGTGTTCTTGCAATAAAGAAACGAACCGGCCTGCAATCAGATCTTTTTCATCCATTTTTCACACCTCTAATATTGATTGTTACATTTATTATAATATTTAATCTAAGAAATTAATATGAATTATATCACACTAGTTCATCAGTTTTTTGAGTCCTTTCATATCATTGATCACAATTTTTTTGCGGGAAGTAGTTATGATATCCTCCTTTTCTATATTATTTAAGGTTCTAGAAACCGTTTCGCGGGTAGTTCCGATCATATTGGCTAATTCCTGTTGGGTTAAAAAGAGTGAGATAGAAATCTCATTTTCACCACTTTTTTTACCATGTTTTTCAGCTAAATGGTAAAGTAAGCTGGCTAGCCTGCTTTTACTGTCCTTAAGGCCGAAGTCCCTAATGTTCTGTTGGGCTCTTCTTAACCGTTCACTCATCACTTTCATTATTTTAACTGTAATCTGGGGATGGTCTAAAAATATTTTAGATAATTTATTACTATCAATGGCAAAAAGCTCAACATCATTTAAGGCAATGGCTGTAGCCGGGTAATTTTCTTTATCAAAGATAATAACTTCTGCTAAGATATCATTTTTCTTAAAGACATTTAAAATTTGTTCATCCCCGTCTTGATTCATCTTGAGCATCTTTACCTGACCTTTTTTTATTATATAGATATAATCTCCTTTTTCACCTTCAAAGAAAATTATTTCATCTTTTTTATATTTTTTTAATGTGGAAATTTCCTCTATAATCTTTAATTCCTCTTGATCTAAATGAGAGAAATAGGGAACTTTGGCTAGGTTCAGCATGCTTTCACCTCTTTTGCTACTATACTTTAAATTATACAGTATATTATT
>CAZGMM010000048.1:0-17509 GCA_964526845.1 uncultured Halanaerobiales bacterium
AAGGTGCTATTAAGTCTTATGAATAGAGGGCTTATTTAGCCGAAAATCTTAATTAATAATAAAGGAGTGTTATCAGTATGAGAATCAATTTTACTCTCAATTTTCAAAAGCGCAGTATTGATACAGAACCGGACCGTAGACTGCTCGATGTACTGAGAGAGGATTTTAAGCTAACAAGTGTCAAAGAAGGTTGCAGTCAGGGTGAATGCGGGGCCTGCACTGTTTTACTGGATAGAGAAGCTGTAACTTCCTGTTTGATTTTAATATCTCAGGTGGAAGGCAGTGAAATAACAACTGTAGAAGGACTAAAAGAAAGCGGTGAATTGCAAAAATTCATAACTGCTTTTCGCAAAAATGGTGCTGTTCAGTGTGGCTACTGTACCCCGGGGATGATCATGTCTGCCCGTGCACTCTTTTACCACACTGCGAAACCAGACCGTAGTCAGATAAAAGAAGCAATTGCCGGTAACCTCTGCCGCTGTACGGGTTATAATCATATTGTTAATGCGATTGCTGAAATTGCAGAAATGGGTGGTTTTTAATGCAAAACATGAATATATACACACCTTCAACAGTTGCTGAAATTAAAGATTTGCTGCAGAAAAAAAAGGTCAAAATTCTAGCTGGGGGTACAGATATACTATTAAAAAGAGATAAATTAAAAAAAAGGGGAATAGATTTAATAGATCTTTCTCGGATAGTAAAGCTTAAGTTTATAAAAAAAGAACAGGGGCTTATAGAGATTGGCGCTATGACAACGTTCAGTCAGATTGCAGATAACAGTCTAATAAACAAATATATACCTGGACTTACCCATGGAGCCCGCCAGCTGGGTTCGGTGCAGATACGCAACAGAGCAACTATAGGTGGTAATATAGCTAATGCTTCAGCTGCTGCTGATTCGCTTCCGGTTTTGCTGGCTCATAAGGCTCGAGTAAAGATTTTGGATGCTGATGGCAGGATCAGATATCTTGATATTGATGAGGCACTTAGCGAGATAGATGATAAGACACTGCTTGTTTCTATAATATTACCTAAATTAGATCCGGATATACATTTAAGCTATTTTAACAAAATTGGTACAAGGAAAAGTGTAACTATAGCCCGTATTAATCTTGCTGCTTTAATTAGTTTTGTTCCACAGGAAAGCAGGATAAAAAAAGCCAGAATTGTCCTGGGCGCCTTAGGCAAAGTACCTTTTCGGGCTAAAGAAGCAGAAAAAGCAATTACAGGTTCCACATTAACTTCAGAGATTGAGAAAGATTTTTTAAATAGACTTACTGAAACTGTAAACCGAGCAATTCCCGGACGTTATTCACAGCCCTATAAAAGAATTGCTATCCGGGGCCTGGGAGATGACCTAATAACAGCTTATAAAGGTGGTTTAAAAAATGAACAAATATAAATATGTCGGGAAGAACATTCCTTTTAAAGAAGCAGATAAAAAAGTAGCAGGGAGATTAAAATATGTATCTGATTTAAACAGAGAGGACATACTACATATAAAATTATTAACAGCAGATATTCCCCGAGGTAAAATCAAAAATATAGATCTGAGTGAAGCAGAAAAAGTAGCTAAAGTTAGCAAAATATATACACACCAGAATACTCCCCAGAAACCTTTTAATGGTTATAACTGGTATAGGGGTCAGAATATTAAAGGTGATGAAGTATTATTATCGTCTCAGGCACGCTATGTTGGTGATAGAATTGCCGCAGTTGTTGCCGAAGATAAAGAAACTGCTGAAAGAGCAGCTGATTTAATTGAAGTTGAATATAAAGAATTAGAACCGATTCTGGATCCCGAAAAATCTATAAAAGAAAAGAGCGGTCTGCACGGTGGGGAAAATCCCTTTGCAGAGAGAGAATATGCCTATGGAGATGTTGACCATGTTTTTAAAGAAACTCCGGCCAATCTGACTTTCAGTGACCGGGTTGTAACTCCCAAAGTACATCACGCAGCCATGGAAAATCATGCCTGTCTGGCCTATCCTGAAGTTGATGGTGAACGTGTAACTATAATTAGCCCCTGTCAGTTACTGTTTTCAGTCAGGCTGATAACAAGTACTGTACTAAAGATACCGATGAACAAAGTTCATGTTATCAAGGGTAATATGGGCGGTTCTTTTGGTGGTAAGCAGGAAACTTTTTTGGAACCACTGGCAGCCTTTATAGCAATGGATTTAAAGCGCCCAGTAAAAATATTTTTTAACAGGGAAGAGAGTATTCTTTCGACCAGAACCAGAAATAAGACTATCGGCAGGGTAAAAACTGTAGTTTCTGAAGAAGGGACAATACTGGCTCGAGGTATAGATATGATTGTAGATACAGGAGCCTATACTTCAAATGGTGATATTGTTTCTGCAGCTATGGCCAAAAAAATATCCAGGTTATATAAAATACCTGATCAGCGTTACCGCAGCCATTCTGTACATACGAACACTCCCATCGGTGGTGCCTGTAGAGGCTATGGTTCTCCCCAGATCCATACCTTAACAGAGATTAACCTTGACCGGGTAGCACATGGGCTTAATATGGATAGAGTAGAATTACGGAGAAAGAATTTACTTCATCCTCATGAAGATGATCTGCTGGGGGGACCAAATATAGGTAAGGCAAGGATAATTGAAGCCCTTGAGCTGGGTAAAAAGGAATTTAAATGGCAAGAAAAAAATAATAAGAAAAAAGCTGAAGGCCGTTATAGAAATGGAATAGGTGTAGCTTGTGCTACTCATGTAAATGGCTATTATGATGTTTATCCTGATTATAGCAATTTGAATCTCAGGTTTTACGAAGATGGGAGTCTATTATTAAATAGCGCCATTCATGATCTGGGTAATAGTCCCCAGACTATTATGGCCCAGATTGTAGGGGAAGTTTTAGAGGTTGAACCAGAAAAAATTACAGTTTTGGAAGGAGATACAGATCGAAGTCCTTATGATGTAGGCTGTCATGCCAGTCGTGGTACATATGTTATCGGGGAAGCAGCTAGGAGGACGGCAGAAAAGTTAAAAGCTATGCTCTTGGAAGAAACGGCCAGGCTGATGCAAGTTGAAGTAGAAAAAGTAAAACTTGAAGGTGGAAAAATCAAAATAGATGATAAAATTTACGATTATGATCAAATAATAAGTGAATTACAACACAAAAACCAGGTAGAGTTAAATGTAAATAACAGCTATCACTCAGTAGCCAACCCCGCATCTTATGGGGCTCATTTCTGTCAGCTTGAAGTTGATACTCTTACTGGACTTGTAGAGATAAAGGACTATGTAGCAGTTCATGATGTAGGTCGGGCTATAAATCCACTGGCAGTAAAAACACAGATTGATGGTGGAGTTCAGATGGGAATAGGTATGGCTTTATTGGAGGATATTGAATTTGATGAACAGGGTTATCCCCAGGCAACAAATTTTGCTGATTATCACCTGGTTAATGCACCACAGATGCCAAAAGTGAGAAGCTTTTTAATTGAAGATAATGAGGAATATGGTCCATATGGTGCAAAAAGTATCGGCGAAATTGCTACAGTACCGGTAGCAGCTGCAGTTGTAAATGCTGTAAATGATGCTTTGGGCCTATATTTGACGAATTTACCCCTTACTCCGGCCCGCATAACGGTAGCTTTTCATGAAAAATCAGAAAAATAACTGATGTTTTTGACTTTTTATTGACGCCAGGAGTATATGATAGTAAGTGTAATATGTTCTTTTTAGGCAGGATAGTATTTTAATACCTAAAATATTTTGAATATTTAAAAAAATTTAACTGGAAATTATCTATATTTGAGTATTTATTTGTTTGAATTCACAGCAAAGATTTTTAAATTTACCCAACAATACTTTTTATGATTCAATAGATGTTATAGCTTTAAAAAAATTAAAGGAGGAGTTATTTTGAGAGTCGGACGAAATATTAAACAGACACTTGGACTAAATTTTTTATCAGAGGATCAACTTGAAGAAATTCATCTAGCTACACTTGATGTTCTGGAAAGGATAGGGGTTGAAGTCTATGAAGAAGAGGCACTCCAGTTATTGAAAGAAGCAGGAGCTCTAGTTAGTAAAAGCAGGGTCCGCTTCCCGCCGGGATTAGTGAAACAGGCTTTAATGACAGTTTCTCCTCGGGTTACAATTAATGATCGGGAAGGAAACAGAGCAATGGATCTGGAAAATAGAAGAATATACTATGGAACAGGCTCTGATACCCCTAATACTATTGATATAGATAGTGGAGAAAGGAGAAAAACTGTAAAGCAGGATGTTGTAAATGCGGTCCGGGTTGCAGATGCCATGGAAAATATTGATTTTGTAATGTCAATGGCTCTGGCCAGTGATGTTCCTGAACAGAGTTCGGATGTACATCACTTTGAAGCAATGGTGAAAAATACAAGTAAGCCAATATTATATACTGCCCATGATAAAAAAGGTCTGGAAAGTATTTTTGCAATAGCTGAGTCAGTTAAAGGTAGTGCTAAAAAACTTGCTAGTAGTCCGTTTATGGCTTTATATGCCGAACCTTCTTCACCACTTAGCCATAGCAAGGATGCCTTGGAAAAATTACTCCTTTGTGCAGAAAAAAGACTCCCGGTGATTTATGCTCCGGCTGTTATGTCAGGGGCTACCGGTCCTGTTACCCAGGCAGGAGGAGTAGTTGTAGCAAATGCAGAGATTTTATCCGGGTTGGTAATTCACCAGTTGAAAGCAAGTGGAGCTCCCTTTATAGCAGGAGGTGGCGTACCCCCACTGGATATGAAAACCTCTATTTGTTCTTATGGGGATCCCAGAAGAGATCTGGGTTGTACATCATTAGTCCGTCTTGCTCAGTATTACGATATGCCGGTTTTTACTACGGCCGGTTGTTCCGATGCCCAGGTCTTTGATCAGCAGGCAGGAATGGAAGCAGGTTTTAATTTACTGATATCCGGTCTTGCCGGTGGTAATTTGATTCATGATTTGGGTTATATTGGAGTAGGTATGACATATTCTATGGAAATGCTGGTACTTTGCAATGAAGCAGTAGCTATGGTTAAGAAAATGTTGAGTGGGTATGAAATAAACAAAGAAACTCTGGCTCTGAATGTAATAGAACAGGTAAAGCCGGGTGGAGAATATATTTCTCATGAACATACCTATAAAAATTTCAAGAATGAAATTACAGAAACTGATCTCTTAAACAGAGACAATTATGATAGCTGGAAAATGCAGGGAGAAAAGGATTTTGAAATTAAAGCAAATGAAGAAGTACACAGAATACTTGCTAAAGGTAATCAGTCTAAACTACCTAAAAATGTAGCTCAGGCTATAGATGAAATTGTCTCGGCTCGTGATCAAGAAGTTGTTAAGGAAAGTTAATATTAACATCTTTTTAATGATTATTTAATAGTTGGTAGAAGAGTTATTTGATTTATAGAAAATATAATTAGTAGACAATAGATGTTACAGGGAGGAACTTAAATTGGCCTCAAATATAAAAAAAGTTATTATAGATGGTGAAAATCTGAAAAGGGCACAGGTTGTAAGTGTTGCTCGTGGTTATAAGAAAGAGCAAAGAAAAAAATACCCTACCGTTGTTATTGATAAAGAGAAGGAAGAAAAAATAAAAGAAATACGTTCTTATGTTGATGAAGAGTGGTTAAGTAAAGATCCACCTACAATCTATGGTTTTAATACAGGAGTAGGGGTTCTTAAAGATAGTCAGATAGATACCGACAAAAATGATGTGTTCCAGAAGTTAATGATAGAATCTCATTCTGCTGGAATAGGATCCCCAGCTCCACAAGAAGTAATAAGGGCTACGATGTTGATGAGAGCAAACGCCCTTACCCGCTGTGTATCGGGAATCAGGATAGAGGTAATAGAAAGATTACTATCTATGTTAAATAAAGAAGTACATCCTGTAATACCTAAACAAGGTTCAGTTGGTGCCAGTGGTGATCTCGCTCCAATGGCTCACCTTGTTGCAGCACTTGTTGGTCATGATGAAGCAGAAGTATTTTACAAGGAAAAGAGGGTGCCTGCGACTGAAGGATTAAAAGCAGCCGGTATAGAACCTCAATTTAAAATGAAGGCTAAAGATGTACTTGCCATGATTAATGGCTGCACATTTACCCTCGGTTATGCTGTTTTGGCCTTGGAAGATAGCTACAAACTTATGAAAAGTGCCAATCTGGCCGCCGCAATGAGTATAGAGTCCATGCGGGGAGAAATGGCTGCTTTTGATGATCGGATTCAAGTAGCCCGTAATCAAGAAGGGCAACGGGAAATTGCCGCTGAGATAAGGGAATTACTAGTCGATAGTGAATGGGCTACAGAAGAAGCAAGAAAAATTAAATTACCATATGAAAATAGAGAAGGAGATTTCAAACCTCGTGTTCAGGATGCCTATTCACTGCGTTGTATACCCCAGGTACATGGAGCCAGCCAGGATGTTTTAAAATTTGCTGAACAGATAGTGGAAAATGAAATGAATGCAGCTACTGATAACCCTCTTATATTTGCTAAAGAAGGGGGAGGTTATGAAGCTCTAAGTGGTGGTAATTTTCATGGTCAGTATTTGTCTTATGCCATGGATTATCTGTCTGTGGCGGTTCATGAAGTTGGTGATATTTCTGAAAGGAGAAGCAGTCGCATGATGGATCCTAATCTGAGTTATGGTTTACCACCAAATTTAGTAGGAGGAACAGTAGGTTTAAATACTGGTTTTACTCTAGCCCAATGTGCTGCTTCATCACTTGTTTCTGAAAATAAAAGAATGTGTTTCCCTTCCAGTGCTGATTCAATACCCACAAAAAGCAATCAAGAGGACCATGTAAGTATGGCTCCTATAGCAGCAAGGAAAGCAAGAGAAATTATTGATAATACGAGAAAGATTATTGCAATTGAGTTTCTCTGTGCAGCTCAGGGAATTAGTTTGATTGCTGATGAACTTGATGATTTAGAACTGGCAACTGCCACTGGTGAAGCATATAAAAAAATTAGAGAAAAAATACCAAAAACCGGTGAAGATAGGTTTGTCAGTAAACAGATGGGAATAGTTTATGATATGGTAACAGAAGATAAATTAAAGTAAAATGAATTAAAATATAGTAGATGGGGAGGTGAAAGTATCTTCTGATAGTTAAACAGGACAGGGATGTTTAATCAGAAGTAAAAATTAATCATTAACAGTAGAAAAATTGGCAAATGCTTGCAGAAAAAGGAGGATAAAATGAAACTTAAGTCAAGATTAACAGTGATTGTTGTCTTATTAGTTGTCTGTTCTATGTTGTTGGGATCTCAAGTTTTGGCTAGTAATGATAAACTCAATGTGGCAATACCGGGTAAAGCTCAGACATTAGATCCATCTTATTTAAAACGGGTATTGTCTGACTGGCCTGTAATGAACTGTGTCTATAATGGTCTTGTCAAATATAAACCGGGGACATTTGAAGTTGTACCTGATTTGGCAACAGAATGGGAAATATCAGAAGATAATACAGAAATAACCTTTCATTTGCGAGAAGGAGTTCAGTTTCACAAAGGTTATGGTGAACTGACAGCTGAAGATGTTAAATTTAGTTTTGAGCGGATTATTGACCCCGAGAAAAAGTCACTGGAAGCGCAGTCTTTTGCAAATTTGACAGAGGTAAAAGTAATTGATAGGTACACAGCAAAATTAATTTTGGAAGAGCCAATGGGACGTCTATTTACTGCTTCCTTACCCTTTAATGCCGGACTTATTGTCAGTAAAAAGGCTGTACAGGAAATTGGAAGTGAAAAAATTGCTCATAATCCAGTGGGTACCGGTCCCTATGTATTTGAAGAGTGGGGGATAAATAATAATATTACTTTGACAAAGAATAATAACTACTGGGATGAAGAGGCTGAATTTGAAAAAGTTGAATTTATACCAATGCCTGATCCAACCTCTCAGGAGATGGCACTTCAGTCTGGTGAAATTCATATCGGTCAGGTTACACTGGATAATATAGAAAAAATGAAGAAAAAAGAGAACTTAAATGTGGCTACTTATCCTGATCTGGCTATTCAGTATGTAGCCTTTAACAATGCTAAAAAACCTATGGATAATAAATATTTGCGAGAAGCAATTCGTTATATTATAGATCCTCAGGAAATTTTAATAGGTGCTTTTGCCGGGCAAGCTGAAAAAGCAAACTCTATATTATTACCCGATATGCTTGGTTACTGGGAAGCACCAACCTATAATGTTAAAGATGTTGGGAAAGAAAAAGTATGGGATCTGCTAAAAAAAGCAGGTTATCCTGAAGGTAAAGGACTGAATTTGAAGTATGTCACAGATTCCAATGATCAGAGGAGATTGATTGCTACTTTGATCCAGGCTCAGCTGGCAGAGTTCAATATAGGTCTTGAAATTGAAGCTTTGGAAATCGGTCCAAAAATTGAAAAATGGCAGTCAGGTAGTTATGATATTACCTATACTCGCTTTAGTAATACTATGGATCCTGGTTACTGTTACCAGTGGAATTTAACAGAACAGATTGGAAAATGGAATTTATTTCAATGGTCTAACAAAGAATTTGATAAACTGTGGAAAGAAGCTGAAGGAATTATGGATAAGGAGAAACGGGCTCAGAAATATGTCAAAATGCAAAAGCTAATGGATGAAGATGCTATAGGTGTCTGGGTTACACATGGAGTAAAAACACCGGCCTGGACATCAGATGTTGATCCTGTATTTTCTCCTGATGGTGTAGTTCTGCCTTGGCTGGTAGAGAAAAAATAAGTAAGTAGAAATGGATTAAGCAAATAAATACTGGGCCAATATATATTGGCCCAGCTCTCTTTACAGGAGGAATTATAATAATGTTTATATATATTTTAAAGAGACTATTATGGATAATTCCCACATTAATTGCCGTTTTAATATTATTATTTAGTTTAACTTATATCTTACCAGGTAATCCGGCAGATATTATTTTGGGACCACGGGCAACAGAGCAGATGGTTGTTGAATTGAACTCCAGATTGGGTTTAGATCAATCCTGGCCTGTAAGTTTATACCGTTATTTTAAACAGGTATTAACAGGTGATCTGGGTAAATCAATTTTTAGAGGTTTGCCTGTATTTGATATGGTTATGGAAGTATTACCATATACACTAGCTCTAACCTTTGCCGGTATGGGTTTAGCTGTTGTAAATGGGATAATTATTGGTTTGCTAGCTGCTAACTACCGAAATACATTTTTTGATAAAATACTGACCTTGATATCCTTTATTACAGCTTCCACACCGACATATGTAGCTGGGGTTATTATTTTAGTTGTCTTTGCTGTTAATCTAAATATATTACCGGCAATGGGTATTGGAGGTGGGGGAATTGGTGATTTTCTCCTTCATTTGATAGGTCCTGCTTTTGCTCTTTCTGTAGGCTGGACCGGTTATATTGCTCGTCTAACGAGGAGTTCAATGCTGGAAACACTTAATGAAGATTTTATTGAGGCAGAAAAATCTTTTGGTTTACCGAGGTCATATATTATTTACAGATATGCACTAAAAAAAGCTATAAAACCAATCGTTGCTGTGGTTGGACTTGGGGTAGGACGCCTGCTTGGTGGTGCTATCTTTGTAGAAGTAATATTTACCAGACCTGGTATAGGTAGATTAATAGTTGATGGGATTTATGAGAGGGATTTACCCTTAGTCAGAGGGGGAGTATTGATTGCTGCCTTATTATTTGTATTGGCCAATCTTTTAGCAGACATATCTTATGCTTATTTTGATCCCCGCATACAACAAGAATAGATATTGGAGGAATGATGATGCTTAATAGTCAGCGGTTTTTCCGTTTTAAAAAGAAAATACTGAGAATAACAAAAGTGATGAGAAAAGATTACAAGACATATGTAGGCGGAATTATAATACTTTTAATATTACTTTCAGCTGCTTTTGCTCCTTGGATTGCCCCTTATGATCCCTATAAGACTGATGTCGTTAATAGATTAAAAGGTCCTAGTCTCAATAATTTTTTGGGAACTGACAGTCTGGGCAGGGATATATTGAGCAGAATAATTTATGCAGCTCGACCGGCTGTTTATGTGTCATTTGGTGGCCTTTCAATATCAGTAATACTGGGTTTGATACTCGGCTCAATAGCTGCCTACTCAGGTGGCTTTATTGATAATATTATTCTTCTCTTTTTTGATGTTATAAGGGCCTTCCCTCCTATGATTTTAATACTGGTTTTGGTAGCTATAGTGGGCCCGTCGATTGTTAGTGTAATTTTAATCCTAGGCATTACAATAATGCCCCGTTACGGCAGAGTTGTCAGGGCTGAGACCCTGTCTGAAAAAGAGGAAGATTTTGTTGAGGCTGCCCGCTCGTTGGGAGCCAGTAATTTCAGGATTATTTTCAAACATATTATGCCCAATATTTTCGCTTCTGTTCTTGTACTTGGTGGTATGGATATGGCTTCTATGATTATGTGGGAAGCGGGTTTATCCTTTTTAGGATTGGGATTACAGCCACCAAAAACTAGCTGGGGGGTAATGCTCAAACAGGCCTATCAGTATATACAGACCGCACCTCAGATGATTCTCTGGCCAGCTTTAGCAATATCTCTGACTATGCTTGGATTTTCTATATTTGCAGAAAGCTTACGCGTAGCTCTTAACCCTCGGGCAAGTAAAGAGGTGGAAAACAATGGCTGACAGATTATTAGAGATAAAGGATTTAGTAGTAGATTATACTACACAGCGGGGAACCGCTCGTGCTATCAATAATGTTAATCTAAAAATTGATAAAAGTGAGATTTTTGGACTTGTTGGAGAAAGTGGATGTGGCAAGTCTACCCTGGGTAAATCTATTTTAAAACTTTTACCCTGGTCAGCTAATATCGCCAATGGTGAAATAATTTTTAAAGGTGAAAAAATTAATGAATTCTCTGAAAATAAAATTAACAAGGAGATACGGGGTAAAGAAATATCAATGGTGATTCAGAATCCACAGAATGCTTTAAATCCTGTTTTTACAGTAGGTAGACAGATTCTGGATGTATTATACTTTAAGTCAGGTAAGAAAAAAAGCCGGAAACAGTTGAAACCTAAAGCGATTGATATATTAAAAAAGATGGGTATATCTGATCCTAAATACAGGATGAATGAGTATCCACACCAGTTCAGTGGGGGAATGAAACAGAGGGTTATGTTGGCCATGGCCTTTATTTCTAACCCATCTCTACTTTTGGCTGATGAACCGACAACGGCTCTGGATGTGACAGTGGAAGCGCAAATATTACAGTTGTTGAAAGGGCTAGTGGAAGAATTTGGGACATCTATCCTCTATATCACCCATGATTTGGGAGTTGTTTCTGAAATAACAGATAGGATAGCAGTTATGTATGCTGGACATATTGTTGAAGTGACAAAGACGCGTGATCTATTTGACAACCCTCTTCATCCCTATACAAAAGGTCTTTTAAAATGTTTGCCTGGTGTTGAATCAAGAGAGATTCTCAACACTATACCTGGAAGGGTACCAGATCTTACAGATCCTCCGGTAGGGTGCAAATATTACCCGCGTTGTGAACGAAGTGAACCAGGATGTAAAAAACAGGTGCCGAAACTCAAAGAAGTTAGAGAAGATCATTATGTTGCCTGTTTCCCTGTGGCAAAAGAAGAAGGTGGTAAATAACAATGGCTTTAGTTAAAATTCAGAATCTAAAGACACATTTCAGGAAAAATGATGGTTTTTTCCACCGTTTTCTGGGTAATGGACCCCAGGTTGTTAAAGCTGTAGATGGAATTAGTTTTGATATAGAGAAAGAAGACACCATGGCCCTGGTAGGAGAAAGTGGCTGTGGGAAAACAACAGTAGCACGCTCGATTTTGAAATTAATAGAACCTACTTCTGGGCAAGTGTTTTTTGATGGACAGGATTTGAGCAATATTGACAAAAATGAATTAAAGAAATTTAGATCACAAGCCCAGATGATATTACAGGATCCTCGGTCATCACTTAATCCTCGCTTAATAGTAGAAGAAATTATTTCTGAGCCATATTATATTCATGATATGGTTGGTGATGGTCTGGATTTACTCGATAGAGTTTGGGAATTGTTAGAAGTTGTAGGTCTTTCAAAAAGATATTCTGAAATGTTCCCCCATGAATTAAGTGGAGGTCAGGCACGACGTGTGGGTATAGCCAGAGCATTGGCCCTTAATCCACGTTTTATTGTTTGTGATGAGCCGACGGCCGGACTTGATGTATCAATTATGTCTGCTGTTCTTAATTTAATGAAGGAATTACAAAATGAATTTGAATTGACTTTTCTCTGGATTTCTCACAATCTTCATGTTGTTAAACATATAGGTAATAAAATTGGTGTTATGTATCTGGGGAAAATGGTTGAACAGGGAGATGTAGATGAACTATTTAATAATCCTTTACATCCTTATACAGAGGCTTTGTTTTCCTCCATACCACAGGTCAACCGTGAGGGAGAATATGAGCAGCGGGTAGTTCTGGAAGGTGAAGTGCCGAGTCCAATCAATCCTCCTCGAGGATGTAGTTTTCATCCACGCTGTAAGTATGCACAAAAGAGATGCCGAGAAGAGGAACCTATTTTAAAAAAGATAGATGATAGTCATTATGTGGCCTGCCATAAATATTAAAAATTCAGGAGGCAAACAAAGTGAAATTTAATAATATAATAAGGGCTATAGATATCCATGTGGCTGGTGAACCTCTTCGTTTTATAGTTGATGGTATACCTGTTTTACGAGGTAAGACAATGAATGATAAGATGAGTTATATGAAAAATAATTATGATTACCTGCGCAAAAGTACCTTACGAGAACCCCGGGGATTCAGGGATATTTTTGGTGGAGTTGTAACAGAACCGGTAACTGAGAATGCTGATTGTGGTGTCTTTTATCTGGATTGTGGCACCTATTATCCCATGTGTGGTACAGGTACAATTGGTCTGGCAGTTATGCTGGTCAATACAGGCCGGATTAAAGCCACTGAACCGATAACTAAAGTAACAATTGATACACCCAGTGGTCAGGTCAGCTGTGATGTCAATGTTGAAAAAGGTCATGCCAATTCTGCTGAGTATGTAAATGTTCCCTCATTTCTTTACCGGAGGGATGTTGAAGTTGAAAGCGGTACTTTTGGTAAGTTAAAGGTGGATATCGGATATGGAGGTAATTTTGTTATATTCATTAAAGCCGAAGATATTGGAGTAGAACTTAACAATGAGAATAAAAATGATTTGATAAAACCGGCTTTGGAGATAACTGAAAAGATCAGAAAAAAAGTAAAAATTCAGCATCCAGAACAGGACATTAACTATATTGATAGTTGTATGTATATTGATGAAAGACCAGGTAACCTGCTTGTTATCGGGAAGGGGCAGGTAAGCCGTTCGGCCAGTGGAACGGGAACACCGGCCCGAATGGCTCGAGAGTATGCTTATGAAAACTTGGCAATGGAGGAAGAATTTATTCATACAGGACTTATTGGAACTAAATTATATGGACGTATAATTGAAGAAACAAAAGTTGGGAATTTAACTGCGGTTATTACCCGGGTAAGAAGTAATGCTTTTATTACCGGATTTCACGAATTATTTATTGATGAAGATGATCCTTTGAAAGAAGGTATATTTATTTAGATTTTATTTATTTGAGTTTTAAAGGTATTTTTTGAGATTATTAATTTTTTGAAATTATTACTCATATAAACTATATTTGTATTTCAAAACAAATAACTATAATTTATTATTCGTAGTAATATATTTATGAAGGAGGTTTGAATATTGAATAATTTTGATGTTTCTAAAGCAATGGAAATACAATTGCCAACGGAGTTGCCGAAAAAAACAGAATTCAAAGAAAATATTCGCAGAGCTCCAAAGAGAGAACTTAACCTTAGTGAAAGAGAAAAAAGGCTGGCTTTAAAGAATGCCCTCCGCTATATTCCTGAAAGTTTACATGAAGAAGTGGCTCCGGAATTTATGGAAGAATTGATGACAAGGGGTAGAATATATGGATACCGTTATCGTCCCTTGGGGGAAATCAAGGCTAAGCCGATTGATGAATATAAAGGAAATACAACAGAGGGTAAGGCTATCCAGTTGATGATTGATAACAATCTGGATTTTGATGTAGCTCTTTACCCCTATGAACTTGTAACCTATGGTGAATCGGGTCAGGTGTGCCAGAATTGGATGCAATACAGGTTAATTAAAAAATATCTAGAAATAATGACTAAAGACCAGACACTGGTTGTTCAGTCAGGCCATCCGCTGGGCTTGTTTCCGTCTCGCCCAGAAAGCCCTAGAGTAATATCTACAAACGCACTTATGGTAGGTATGTATGATAATGAAAAATGGTTCAATAAAGCAGCTGCTATGGGTGTAGCCAACTATGGTCAAATGACAGCCGGAGGCTGGATGTATATCGGTCCTCAGGGTATTGTTCATGGCACATATATAACCCTGCTTAATGCCGGTAGATTATTCTTGGATATTCCAGAAAATGAAGATTTGAGCGGCCATCTCTATGTTACTTCTGGGCTGGGCGGTATGAGTGGAGCTCAAGCTAAAGCAGTAGAGATTGCAGGAGGTATTGGGGTAATAGCTGAAGTAGATAAATCACGAATAGAAACTCGCTATGAACAGGGTTGGGTAAGAGAAATGTCTGCTGATCTAGATGAAATATTTAACTGGGTTGATGAATATAGAGCTAGTAAAGAATCTGTATCTATAGCTTACCACGGCAATATAGTTGATCTTTTAGAATATATTAATGAAAATGATATAAAAGTTGAACTGCTGTCAGACCAGACTTCCTGTCATGCAGCTTATTCAGGTGGTTATACACCGGCTGGTTATACATATGTAGAAGGCCGGGAATTACTGAGTAATAATGCAGGTAAATTCAGAGCAGCGGTAGATGAAAGTTTACAAAAACACTTTTATTTAATAAAAAAGCTAGTTGATAAAGGTTCTTATTTTTGGGATTATGGAAACAGTTTTATGAAAGCAGTTTTTGATGCCGGGGTAACAGAAATAGCTAAAAATGGAAAAGATACTTCTGCAGGTTTTATCTTCCCTTCTTATGTAGAAAATATAATGGGTCCTTTGTGTTTTGATTACGGTTATGGTCCCTTTCGCTGGGTATGTACAAGTGGTAAAGATGAAGATTTACATAAAACAGATAAGGCAGCTATGAACTGTATTAACCCAGATAGAAGGGCACAAGATAGAGATAACTATCATTGGATAAAAAATGCAGAGGAAAATGATCTAGTTGTCGGTTCCAGGGCAAGAATACTCTATGCAGATGGTCCGGGTAGAATAGAGATTGCTCTAAAATTCAATAAGATGGTTAGGGATGGAGAAATAGGACCAGTTATGTTAGGTCGTGACCATCATGATGTCGGTGGAACTGATTCACCATACCGGGAGACAGCAAATATCAAAGATGGTAGCAATATTATGGCTGAAATGTCAATTCACTGTTTTGCGGGTAATGCCGCTCGTGGAATGAGTATGGTTGTAGAAAGCAATGGTGGTGGTGTAGGGATCGGAAAAGCATTCAATGGCGGCTTTGGTCTAGTTCTTGATGGTAGTAAACGGGTAGATGAAGTAATTAAATCAGCACTGGATTGGGATGTCAACGGCGGTATAGCGCGCAGGGCTTGGGCAAGAAATGAAAATGCCATTTATACAGCTATTAAGTGGAATCAAGAAAAAGGTAGTTTGGGACATATGACTTTACCCTATCAGTCTGATGAAGATTTATTAGATAAGATTTTAGCAGATTATGAGTAATATAATGGGATATCTTTTCATTGAATAGATAGACTCGCCGGTTCCAAATAAAAAGCTTTACCATGGTCTTTGATAAAGGGCTGGCGGGTAGATTATCATAAATATTTGTATTTATTATTTACTTATTATATGGTTCTAACACAAAAAGCATATAATAATTTCTGACAGTTAACTATTTTTAAATATAATTGAATATCTTAAAGATCCTTTTAAAAATAGCTTGGCTCATGTTTTTCAAAGAGTAATATTCACTGCAATTGAAGAAAAAAGGTTTTCTGTTCTTTACAGTGATAAACCATCAAGATTTATTTTTTTTAATTTTACATCTTCCCCGTTCTTTCCTATCGTCACAAACGAGGATTTCTTAAAGGAACTAAAAGGAACTAACATCGAAACTTTTCTTTTCACTACGCAATGATAGTTTCAGTATTAGACCATCGAGGTCGTCATAACGCAAACTTTAGATTGTGCCATCAACCCTCCTAAGGTATGGATATATCAACTTAGGCACTTAGATATTACCATCTAAGTTGATTGTTGTTCTAAATATCTATTAGCTATATTTCTACTTGCATTTAAATCAGCTAAATATTAAATAAATTGCTGCAATTGATAAAAAGTTCAGCTGTGGATATTTCTATCTGCTCTATTAAGAGCTTTATCAGTATTTTTAGATATTTTTTAGATTTTCTATAATTATAGTACCAACTTCTTCTTGCACAGCAAGATTAATAAATTGACGACTAATTTTATGGTTTAAATCTGTCATTAATAGCATTGATAGTTTGAACCTTTTTAGCTTGAGCCAGTATTCTTTTTAATGAACTATACTTTTTACAGATAAAATCTGCTTTGTTACCATTGTCGAAATGACGATTAATATCTTTTCATTTTTTAAAAACAACTTATAAAGTGCTTAAACTTCTCTAATGTTCTGATTTTTATAATAGCAGTAAGTAGACCTATCTCTTTAAAACCAGTAGAGCTTAACTTAGTTTTACTCACTTTAAGTTTGCTAATAATAGTTTGACGATTTTTAGTTATTTTTGCAATATTATTTAAGAATATATTTTCCTTTAGTTGGTTTGAGCAACTTTAAAACAAAGGCATTTGCAAAACTATAACCAATAATTTTCAATATAATTTTGTATAGCTTATGAAAATAAGATTAATGGTATCTAAAGTTAATTTTAGTTTTTAGGATATGTTTGCTGTATTTAAGGGCCTAAATAAAATGATATTTAAAAAGAGAAATGAATACTTAGTACTTTGAAAGTTGTTTATCATAAAAATATCTTTTGATAAGTTACCTTCTCCATCATAGCATTGAAGGGTTATACATATACGAACATTTTTACAAATATATATATAATTACCAAGGTAATTAAAATTTAAGTATCTGATTCCTTACCGTAGCTAGGCTTTTTTGGCTACAATTTGGTAATTAAATCCTAGAAATTAAAAGAAGAATATTTAGTAAAAAAAAGGATATAGATATTTTTTGAGCAATATTATCTATATAGGAAATATAGATAGAATAAGACAATAGGAGGGAAATATTTTGGAGATAAATAAATCAAAACTAGTAATGCAGGCGGTTCAAGGAGCAATCTCTCATCCAATGGCAGCACGTACACCTTTCCGGATGGATAGAGAGGGGAAAGGTCATACAATACCTGGTACTGGAGGTATTTCATATAATGTAAGGATAGGT
>CAZGMM010000049.1:0-17034 GCA_964526845.1 uncultured Halanaerobiales bacterium
CTAAGGCTTCTAAATAGCTTTTTTTAATCTTCGATTTGTTTTTTATATCATCTATAGTTAAGCCTTTGGCTTTTCTTGCTTTTTTTAATCTTTTACCTACACTCATTTACGGATATGCCTCCTCTCTACTTAAAGTAATAGAAGGGGCTTTAAAAAGCCCCTTTGATTACTATTATACTTCCTCTTTGATATATGGCTCTCCATCGGCTGCAGGAGGTGTTGAACGTCCTACTACACCGGCTAGAGCAAGGATTGTGGCTATATAGGGAGCCATCAGTAAGAACTGTCTAGGAATAAAGGTTAAACCTAGGGTTTGACCTAACATCTGTAATGCATCTGCAAAACCAAACAGTAATGCAGCTAACATTGCTCCATGGGGAGTCCATTTACCGAATATCATTGCCGCTAGAGCAATAAAACCACGCCCAGAAGACATGTTCTTAACGAATAAGTCTAATAGTCCTATAGATAGACTTGCTCCGGCTAAACCGGCAAAGAAACCACTCATGATAACAGCAATGTATCTCATCTTAATTACATTGATACCTACACTATCAGCTGCGGCTGGGTGTTCACCAACTGATCTAATTCTTAGACCAAAAGGTGTTTTAAATAATACCCAGTAAGATAAAGCAACTAAACCTAGAGCAATATATACAAATGGTATCTGCTTACCAATTACAGTTTTGATAAATGGTATCTTATTAATAATTGGTATTGTCCAAGTTCCGACATCCTGTACACTGGGGGATTGACCAGCTTCTCCAAAGATTAATCTTAATAGAAAGCCTGTAATCCCAGTTGCAAATATATTGATAGCAGTCGCACTTACTATCTGGTCAGCCCGAAATGAAATTGAAGCTATCGCATGGACTAATGCAACCAGCATACCTACAATGACAGCAAGTAGTACCCCTGTCCAGGGACTGAAATAATAGGAACCTGCCATTGCTGTAAAGGCACCAATTAACATGATACCTTCCAGTGCTATATTGATTACACCGGATCTTTCGGAAAACATACCACCCAGAGATGCTAAGATCAAGGGAGTAGCCATTCTTAAAGTTGTACTTAATAGAGCTGCTAAATTAGTCAGCATGGACAAGCTCCCCCTTTCTTTCTTGCCATTTTCTATATAGATATTTAAAGATATATTCTGATGCAACAAAAATAATGATAATTGCCTGGATAATTTCTACAACCTCTTTGGGGACCCCCACCATACTCTGCATCATCATTGCTCCTCTATTTAAAATACCAAATAACAGGGCAGCCAAGACAACGCCGAAGGGGTGACTCTTACCTACCAGGGCAACGGCAATACCCGTAAAACCGTAACCAATAAAGCCAAAGGGCTGATAGGCCCTGTACTCCATACCTAAAGCCTGTGAGGTACCCGCCAAACCAGCTAAGGCACCACTGATAAACATTGCTAACATCATATTCCGGGCTACATTGATTCCACCGAACTCCGCTGCATCAGCATTCTGTCCGGTAGCACGAATCTCATACCCAAAAGTAGTTTTAAATAATAACCAGTAAATCAAAATGGCCGCACCCAGAGCAAGGAAAATCCCATAATGGATTCTCATGGTTGGTACAAATCTGGGTAACTTGGCCGTATCATAAATTTTTGGTGTTGCTGGCAGTGGACCGTCTGCCTTTAACGGGCCATTTGCCAAATATCCGACAAGATAAAGGGCGATATAGTTCATCATGATAGTGGTAATAACCTCATGCACTCCTAAAGTGGCTTTCAGATAACCGGCAAAACCACCCCAGATACCTGCTGCTAATATACCGGCCAGTAAGGCAAATGGTAAGTGAATAAACATTGGCAGCTGGATAATATAGCCAATATAGGCTGCTGCCATATAAGATACTAAAAACTGTCCGTCACCACCAATGTTAAAAAGTCCGATTCTAAAACCAAATGCAACTGCTAAACCGGTAAAGATTAATGGTATAGAATTAACAACCATTTCTCCAAATCCACGCATACTTCCAAAAGAAGAATTCCAGAGGACCTTATATGCTTCAATAGGATCTGCTCCAATTATCAACATGAAAATAGCACCGACTATAAGACCCGCTAAAACTGATATAATAGGAACTAAGTAGTCCATATAATTCATTGTCTGAAAATATTGAGCTCTCTGTTCAGAAATATCTTTATCTACCAACTTCATCGCCTCCTTCCACTTCTTCACTTTCTGCTCCGGCCATCATGAGACCGAGTTTTTCTTCTGTAGCTTCTTCTACATCAAGGATATCAACAATTTCTCCTTCATAAATTACTGCAACACGGTCACTTAAGGCCAGAATCTCATCTAATTCTAAGGATAAAAGTAAGATTGCTTTATTATTATCTCTTTGTTCAATCAACTTATTATGAATATATTCGATTGCTCCTACATCGATACCTCTTGTCGGTTGGGAAGCAATCAAAAGGTCTGGTTCTCTATCAAATTCTCTTGCGATTATAAGTTTCTGCTGATTACCACCAGAAAGTGATTTAGCTTCTACATTTTCAGAAGGTGTTCTTACATCGAATTCTTTGATTAATCGACGTGCTTCTTCTTTTATTTTTTTTCTATTTAAATTTAAACCCCTGGCATAAGGTTTTCTATCATGTCTACCTAATATTAAATTTTCAGCTAGACTGAAGTCCATTACTAAACCCCGTTTTTGTCTATCTTCAGGTACATGGGAAATGCCCTCTTCAAATAATCTTTTGGTTTGTGGTTTTTTAATTTCCCTGCCTTTAAAACGGATGGTACCACTTTCCTTTTTTCTTAAACCGGATAATACCTCAGTTAATTCGGTTTGACCATTACCGTCTACACCGGCAATACCTAATATTTCACCGCGTTTTACCGAAAAACTGGCCCCGTTTAAGGCCATTATTCCCCTGTTGTCCTTAGCATATAAATCTTCAACTTCTAGAACAACTTCACCGGGTTTAGCTTTTTCTTTTTCAACTTCTAAGATAACTTCTCTACCAACCATCATATTAGCTAATTCGTTGGTAGTAGCAGAATCGGTATCAATAGTATCAATCCATTTACCGCTTCTAATAACAGTAACTCTATCTGCAATTGCTTTAACCTCTTTAAGTTTATGGGTTATAAATATGATTGATTTGCCTTCATCAGTAAGACTTTCCATTATTTTAACTAATTCTTCAACTTCCTGTGGGGTTAATACAGCAGTCGGTTCATCAAGGATTAAAATATCGGCACCTCTATAGAGAGCCTTTAAAATTTCAACTCTCTGCTGCATACCAACCGTAATATCCTGTACTTTTGCATTTGGATCTACATGAAGTCCATATTTTTCTGATATTTCTTTTACTTCTTTTCTTGCTTCTTTGTAATCAATCATATTATTTTTTGTGGGTTCCATCCCTAATACAATATTTTCTGTAACCGTAAAGGGAGGAACTAACATAAAATGCTGGTGAACCATCCCGATCCCATGGTCAATTGCTACATTGGGATCTGTTACATTAACTTTTTCACCATTTATGAATATTTCCCCTTCATCTGCCTCTAAGAAACCATATAAGCAGTTCATCAGGGTAGTTTTTCCAGCACCATTTTCGCCTAATAGAGCATGGATTTCTCCCTTTTTCAGTTCAAAATCCACTTGATCATTAGCTAAAACGCCTGGAAAACGCTTGGTTATATTTTTCATCTCTACTGCCAGATCATTTCTAGCTGCCATTAGTTGTCGATCCTCCTTCTCATTATGAGTTTTATAAATTATTAATTATCATCTAAATATTCCTCTAAATCTTCTTCATCAATCAATACTTTGCGCGGTTTTGAACCCGCATATGGCCCTACAATACCCTCTTCTTCCATCATATCAATTAATCTAGCTGCCCGGGAATGACCAATGTGGAGTCTCCTCTGCAGCATAGAAATCGAAGCACGGTACTGTACAACCAATTTAACTGCTTTTTCATATAGTTCGTCTTTTTCATCCCCTAATTTATTTATTTCAACCTCGCTTAGTTCATCTAAATCAACTTCGAAATCTGTTTCATCCTCTTCTTTTTGATCCCTTAAAAATTCTACTATATCAACTATTTCGTCATTTGTAATTAAAGCTCCTTGTATCCTCACAGGTTTTTTATAGTCTACTGGATAAAAGAGCATATCTCCATTACCAAGTAATTTTTCAGCACCTCCCATATCTAATATAGTTCTAGAATCAGTCTGTGAAGACACGGCAAAAGAAATCCTACTCGGAATATTTGCTTTAATTAAACCTGTGATAACATCAACTGATGGTCTTTGAGTGGCTACAACCAGATGAATACCTGCTGCCCTGGACATTTGAGCCAGACGACAGATATTATCCTCAACTTCATTGGCAGCAACCATCATCAAATCAGACAATTCATCTATAATAACCACTATATATGGCAGTTTATCCTCTTCTTTTTCCACCTTTGCATTATAAGTTTCAATACTGTTGGTTCTGGTATCAGAAAATAGTTCATATCGTCTATCCATTTCCTGTACTACATACTTTAATACATTAGAAGCTTTCTGTGGATCGGTAACCACAGGTGAAAAAAGATGAGGTAAACCTTCAAAATTAATCAACTCTACCTTTTTGGGGTCAATTAAGATCAACTTCACTTCCTGTGGTGAAGCTTTGTATAAAAGGCTGGTAATAATACTTCCCATACAAACACTTTTACCAGAGCCCGTTGCACCCGCTATTAAAAGGTGGGGCATCTTGGAAAGATCTGTTACGATAGGATCTCCTTCTATTCCCCTGCCTAAAGCCAGGGTTAACTTACTGTCAGCTGATTGAAATTTATCGGTCGAAATTATATCCCCTAACCTTACAATTAAATTATTCTGATGAGGTACCTCGATACCGACGGCTGACTTACCGGGGATGGGAGCCTCAATCCTCACATCCGGAGCCGCCAGGGCCAGAGATATATCATCAGCTAAGTTTACTATCTTGCTTACCTTTACACCAGTAGCAGGCTGAACTTCATACCTGGTAATAGTTGGTCCATGGCTTACTTCTTTAACCTCAGCCTCTACCCCAAAGCTCGCCAAAGTTTCTTCTAATAGTTCACTTTTGTTTTCTAATCTTATCTTATTTTTATTTGAATTTTCTAACAGATTTAGGGTGGGTAACTTAAATCCATCTGTAGATTTGCTTTTACTGGTTTTAGCAGTTTTATCTTTTATCTCAAATTCCTGCAGGTTTTCATTTTCTTGTTTTTGGGTCTGTTTTGTTTTTTTAGCTGGTTTAGTCTTTTTCTTTTTCTTCTGCTTACGGGTAGTTGTAGAATTATTAGATGTGTTTTTACTGGATGAACCACTATTGGGATAACTTAACTCTTCTTCCGGCTGGCTAAATATTCGATCCGAAAATTCTACTATACTTTCCTTGAGAGAAGTTAGTTTTTTAACAATACTTAATTTCAAATTTCTGAAAAATGAATGTAATAATATATCTGTCCATAATAAAAATCCAATCAGTAAAAGGGCTGAAAGGATTATATAAGAACCTATTATACCTAATCCTTTAATTAAAAACCAGGTTATAGCACCACCTATAACTCCCCCACCATTTCTTAAAAATATATAACCATTTGTCAGCTGGGAGTGATTATATAAATGAACCAAAGAAATTATTGTAAAAAACAGTAATATAAAACCAAAAATCTTTAAATTAAATTTAAGGGTCTTATTTCTAATCAGTAATATTCCCCATAGGAGTAGCATGACCGGTAGGATGTATATTCCTTCCCCGATTACTAAACGGAATATTTCAACCATCCGATCCCCTAACATGCTGGTATAACCGAAATAGATGGTTAGAAAAAAGAATATACTAAAGGCGGTTAACATGATACCTAAAATCTCATTTTTTCTTTTTTCTATTTTAATATCTCCTTTTTTTTTCTGCTTTGACAAAACTTTCACCTCAACTATATATATTCAATAACATTTAAAATAATCCTTCATACAATAAAATGATTGTCCCTGTTATCCACAAGTATACTGAAAAGTAGATTAACTTCTGCTTTTTTAAAATATAGATAAAATATCTGATCGCTATGTATCCGGAGATAATAGAACTTATTATACCTAAAATAATGGCAGTCATATTGAAGTTAGCTACACCAGTATTGACCGCATCTCCTATTTTTAATAAACCAGCTCCTCCGATTACAGGTATCGATAATATAAAGGAAAAGCGGGCTGCATCTTCTTTCTTTAATCCTTGCACTAAAGAAGCCGTTATTGTACTACCCGATCTAGATATACCGGGAATAATTGCTATACCCTGGGCAATACCTACTAATACAGCATTTAACCACTTAAAGTTAGTAATTTCTTTATCGTAATTTGCCAGATTATCACCAAGATAGAGTATAAACCCGGTGACAATTAACATGGAAGCTGTACTTACCGTAGATGAGAAGAGTTTTTCGAAGAAGTCTTCAAAAAAAACACCCATTAAAGCAGTTGGAATGGAAGCAACAATAATTAAAAATATGAAGTATCTTTTTTCTTTTTTAAAGTATAAGATCTCCTTTATATCTTCCCAAAAGACTATTAAAACCGGAATTAAGGTCCCAAAATGTAAAAGGACTGATATCAAGAGCTGGTTTTGTTCAATATTAAATAATTTCTGCATGATAACTAAATGTCCTGAACTACTGATCGGTAAAAACTCAGTTAGACCCTGAATCATACCTAAAACTACTATCTTTACTATCTCCATAAAATATCCTCCATCATATGTAATTGAAAGGGATGAGTTAAAAACCCATCCCTTAAGTTTGCTTATTTATATTTCCATTATTATGGGCATTATCATGGGTTTTCTATGAATTCTACTGTATATATAGTTATTTAAAGAATCCTTTATCGTGGATTTCCACTTTGACCATTCGGTGATATTGTTTTCTTCACATTCTCTTAAAGCTTCTCTGACCCTTTCCTGGGCATCAGAGATCAGTTTTTCTGATTCGCGGATATAGACGAAACCTCTTGTAATAATATCGGGTCCAGCTATAATATTACCGTTTTTATCGATAGTTACTACCACAATTAAGATACCGTGTTCTGATAACATCTTTCTGTCTCTTAAGACTATATTACCTACATCACCGACACCGAGTCCATCTACCAGGACATCACCGGCCGTGATGTTCATCTTCTTTTCAACCTTTTCTGGTCCGAACTTGATAACGTCGCCTATTTCGGCAATATAGATATTATCACTCGGAATACCTACTTTTTCAGCCAGTTCAGCATGTTTGTGTAAATGTCTGTACTCACCGTGTGTCGGTACAAAGTATTTCGGTTTAACCAGGTTCATCATTAACTTTAACTCTTCCTGGCTGGCATGTCCGGAAACATGTACTCCAGAGATGTCTTCATAAATCACATTTGCGCCTCTTTCAAATAGTTGATTTATGGTTTGACCCACAAATTTTTCGTTACCGGGAATCGCATTAGCAGAGATAACAACGGTGTCATCCTGTTTGATATTAATATGGTAATGGTCTCCTCTAGCCATTCTGGTTAGAGCAGCCATCGGTTCACCCTGACTACCGGTGGTTAAAAGTACTACCTGATCATTGGGTAAATTACTTATCTCTCTAATATCAAGAATTACATCTTCCGGTATTGTTAAATAGCCCAGTTCGCGGGCAGTTTTAACATTTTCGATCATGCTTCGCCCCGTAAAGGCAATCTTTCTGTTAAATTTCATAGCGGCATCAGCAATCTGCTGGACCCTATGAATATTAGAAGCAAAGGTTGCTACTACTATTCTATCGCGTGTCTCGCGGAAAATATCATCAATTGTTCCACCAACCACCTTTTCAGATAAAGTATAGCCCTTTCGTTCGGCATTTGTACTATCTGAAAAGAGGGCTAAAACGCCCGGTTTGGAATCTCCCAGTTCAGCCAGTTTATGAAAGTCTGCCACCTCTCCATCAATAGGGGTCTGGTCAAACTTAAAATCACTGGCATAAACAATTGGTCCTTCCGGAGTATGAATTGCTAAAGCACAGGTATCAGCGATACTGTGGTTTACCCTGATAAATTCAACCTCTCGCGATCCTACCTGGTAGGATTTACCCGGGGTCACAACTTTCAGTTTTCTCTTTCCTTGTAAATTGTGTTCTTTTAAATTACCCTGTAATAACCCTAAAGTAAGTTTAGTTCCATAAACAGGTACATCAAGTTCTTTTAATAAATAGGGTAAAGCCCCAATATGATCTAAGTGTCCGTGTGTTAAAACAATTCCCTTCACCTTATCTTTATTTTCCAAAACATAAGTAAAATCTGGTATTACCAAATCTATACCTAATAAATCATCTTCAGGAAACTTAACACCTGAATCGATGATTATAATTTCGTCGTCCATTTCAAATAACATCATGTTCTTTCCAATTTCACCAACACCACCTAAGGGTGTAATGGTAATATCGGAGTGTGTATCATTAGCCAAATCAATCACCTCCATAATTAGTATATTTGTACTGTATTTAAGGAGCTGTTTTATGCTATATTATTTTTCAACTATTAACATATTTTTTATTTAAATTAAATCAGCTTCTTTTAGTACTTTGGCTAATTTTTCTCGTTTTTCTTCAGTTAGTTTATATAATGGGGGTCTTAGCGTACCAGCATCAAAGCCTGTGATCTTCAAGGCCTCTTTAACCGGGATTGGGTTTGTATCGATAAACATCGCATTATATACTGGAACCAACTTTTTATTCAACTCTCTAGACTGGACTGGATTACCAGTTTTATATAAGGTAATCATTTCTTTTATCTTACTGGCAGCCACATGTCCAGCAACACTGACAATACCTTCTCCCCCCAAAGACATAATGGGTAAAGTCAGCATATCGTCTCCACTATAAATATAAAAATCGTCTCTTTCAATCAAACTTAATTCGGCAACCTGTCCTAAGTCACCACTTGCTTCTTTAATTGCAATTATATTGTCCACATCTTGTACCAATTTCTTAACAGTCTCTGGTTCGATATTTCTTGACGTTCTGGATGGTACATTATAGATCATAACCGGTAAATCGGTACTATCAGCAATTTCTTTAAAATGATTATATAAAGCATATTGGGGCGGCTTGTTATAATACGGTACAACAAGCATTACTCCATCGACACCGATCTCTTCTGCTTCTTTGGTTAATTTCTTACTGGCTTCTGTGGAATAGGAACCTGTGCCAGCCACTACCTTAGCATCTTCACCAACTTCACTGACAACCGTTCTGAGAATTTCTAACTTCTCCTGAAAATTCAAGGTAGGAACTTCACCGGTAGTACCTAATACTACCAGGCCGTCACAACCTTCATCAACCAGATGTCTTGATAACTTCCTTACTTTGGAATAGTCAACTTTCAAATTCTTATCAAAGGGCGTTACCATGGCAGTTAATAAGTTACCAAAGCTTTTATACATTTTTTTTAACCTCCAATTGTATTTAAATTAAAGGCATCATGAAGGGCGTTCAGAGCCTTTATTTTATCCTTTTCTTTTATTAAACAGGAAATTACAGTATGGGAGTCAGTGGTTTGATAGATCTTAACCCCTACATCATGCAGGGTATTGACAATCCGGGCCATTATACCAGGTTGTCCGGTCATTCCTCCCCCAACTATAGAAATTTTAACATATTCTTCGTTAATTTCAAAATCAAAGTTATTTTTTGATAATATTTCTTTTGATAGTTCTCTCTTCTCATTGTCAATAACAAATGAAATTACAGACTCTCTTATATTAATAAAGTCAACACTTATACCCTGATCGGCCAGTAATTGAAATACCTGTAAACCATTATCATAATTAATTCCCTGATGAGCAGAGATTTTTACATAAAATATCTCATCACGGGCCGCTAAACCGGTAATCGGGGTTAACTTCTTTTTATCTCCCAATTTATCAATTACAGTCCCTTCTTTATTATTGAAGGTAGACTTAATTTCCACCGGAATCTTATTTTTCATCGCAATCTCGGCAGCAGCAGGATGAATTACCTTAGCCCCCTGATAGGCCAGTTCACAGGCCTCGGTATAATTTGCCTTTGGTAAAAACTTGGCTTCATCTATAATAGATGGGTCTCCGGTTAACAAACCTTCCACATCAGTATAGATCTCGATCTTCTCAGCTGCCAGACCAGCCGCAATAATCGAGGCAGTCGTATCACTACCTCCTCTACCCAGGGTAGTTATTTCTCCATTCTCACTAATCCCCTGAAAACCGGCAATCACGGGAATAATATCATTATTAATTAATTTTAAAATATTTTCGGGATTAATATTTATAACATCGGAATTACAATAATTTTCATCGGTCAAAATACCGGCTTGTGCTCCGGTTAAGGCGTGGGCCTGTCTTTCTTTTTTCTTAATATTTTGGACCATAACAACTGAAGATATGATCTCGCCACAGGACATAATCAAATCTTTCTCCCGCTTTGCAAGCTCGGGAAAGGTATCTTCTGCCAGCTTGATTAAAGTATCAGTCGCATAGGCAGACCCCTTTCGGCCGATTGCAGATACAATGACAACCGGTTTTTTATCCCTGTTAATTGTCTCCTCTATTCTATCAACTGCAGCAGCTCTTGCTTTTTCATTTTTTAAAGATGTACCACCGAACTTTAATACAACTATCGACATTATTCTCCTCCATCGATTATATTATTTTTTATGACATAATCCGCAATTTGAACAGCGTTTAGGGCTGCTCCTTTTCTAATATTATTACCGACAACCCACATTTCTAATGAATTCGGGTTGTGTAAATCGGTTCTAAGCCTTCCGACCATAATACTATCATCATTTTCAGACATGATAGGGGTAGGATAAACATCATTGGCCGGATCGTCCATTAACTTAATGTTTTCGTCATTATCAAGTAGATATCTTATTTCTTCTAGATCAACCGGGATATCAAATTCTACATGTACATTTTCGCTGTGACCGTAAAACACGGGAATTCTAACTGCGGTTGCGGTTACCTTGATCTCTTTATTAGCAAAGATCTTTTGCGTTTCACGATTTAATTTTAATTCTTCCTCAGTATATCCATTGTCATTTACTTTGTCAATTAAAGGGATGGCGTTAAAGGCGATCTGATGTGAATAGACATCTGTATTAACCTCATTGCCTTCCAGATAATCTCTAGATTGTTCTCTCAGTTCAAAAACTGCTTTCTGGCCGGTTCCCGATACAGCCTGATAGGTACTTACTATTATCTTATTTATGACATGCTCTTTTCGAATCGGATTTAAAGCGACCACCATTTGGATGGTAGAACAGTTCGGATTTGCAATAATACCATTGTGTTCTTTGATAGCTTCGGGATTGATCTCCGGTACAACTAAAGGTACATCATCATTCATTCGAAACGCATTACTGTTATCTATCACTAAGGCCCCTTCGTAAACGGCCTGAGGTACAAATTTATTGGAATTAGAACTTCCTATACTAAAAAGGGCGATATCAATATCTTCAAATACTCCCTTTTCTATGGTTTGAACAGTATACTTTTCATCTTTAAAAGGAATCTCTTTACCTTTGGAACGGGGAGAAGCTATTACTTTTAAATTATCAATAGGTAGATCATATTCTTCTAAAACTTTCAGCATCTCGGTGCCGACCGCTCCGGTGGCTCCTACTACAGCTACATTATATTTTTTCATGAGGATGCTCCTCCTTTATTATCATTATTATATATCCATGATTTTATCTAATCCATATACTAATCCATCTAACTTATCTACCTTATTTACCGCCAGTTTAATACCGGGCATAAAGGACTCTCTATTAATAGAGTCATGTCTGATCTTTAAGGTCTGACCTTTTCCACCGAAAATTACTTCCTGATGGGCTACCAGCCCTTGTAACCTTACACTGTGGATGTGAATATCATCAAACTCGGCTCCGCGGGCACCTTCTAACTTCTCAATGAACTTCTTATCAACCTTTTCTTTTGGTTTTGATCTGTTAGCTGCTATCTTTTCAGCGGTTGTAACAGCGGTTCCAGAAGGTGCGTCCATTTTACCATCATGGTGTAGTTCGACTATTTCAGCTTGATCAAAAAATTTAGCGGCCTTTTTGGAAAACTCCATCATCATCACGGCCCCTAAAGCAAAGTTAGGCGCTATAAATATGGAAGTATTAAATTGATTAGACCACTCTTTAACCTGCTTTAAATCTTGTTGAGCAAAGCCGGTTGTTCCAACTACCATATTTGTTTCGGTTTGTAAGACCTTTTCAATATTTTTCATGACAACCTCTGGGTTGGTAAAATCAATTACGACCTCGGCCTCTTTATCATCTATTTCTTGCACGAGGTCATCCGTTATATATAGTTCTTTCTTACTTTCTATACCTAAAATATTAAATATATCGACTCCCTGATTGACTACATCAACGGCACCGACCAGCTCATAATCATCTTCGTCAATTACCATCTTACAGATCGTTTTACCCATTCTACCGACAGCACCACTGACAATAATCCTTTTCTTGCTCAACTTTTTCACCTCACCCTTGTAGTTCTGTTGCCTGTTCTTCAACCTTACCAAAGTAGTTTGTTCCCCAAACTCCCACGATAATTAAAATACCGCCGACAATTTGGAACCAATAAAACGGCTCATTTCTAATAAATACACCTGCTAAGATTGAAACAACGGTGGCAAAGTTAGCAAAGACAGCTGATTGGGAAGCAGGTAATTTAGAAAGAGTATAGTTAACAAAAAAGAAGGCCAAAACAGATGATAAAACACCTAAATAGATCACGGGTACTAATACTCTAATATTACTTAACGGTTCAAAATAATTTGTTAGGTTAGTTGAACTTGTGGAAAGCAGTATCGTGTTAAATACTAAGGCCCCCACTGTCATCATAAAGTAAGTAATAACTTCCGGTTTGAAATCAACCGAGAGCTTTCTTGATAAAATATTATGAGCTCCCGCCATTAAAACGGCTCCACCGATTAAGGCCATACCTAGAAAGTTGCCACTAACCTCTGTGGTTCCTTTCATGATCGTAATAAATATGACACCTATCACCGAGGAGGCGATAAATATAGATTGCTTGCGGCTGGGAGTTTCGTTTAAGAAAAAGATCGCTAAAATAGTTACAACTACCGGTATTAAGGAAACTAAAAGGCCTGCCTCAGAAGAAGTAGTATAGTTCATACCGATAGTTTCAAAGATAAAGTATAAGACCGGTTGTGCAATTGTTACCATTAACAGGTATTTTATTTTACTAAACTTAACATCGATCTTTAATATTCCCACTAGCCAGAGGATATTGACCAATAAACCGGCTGTTAAAAAACGGTATCCCATTAATTGAAAGGGAGAAATTACTTCTAAGGCTTCTTTCGTAAACATAAAAGAAAAACCAAAGATTGTACTAAATAATAGTCCGGAAATGTAGGGTAAAAATTTCTTCATTAAAAATTCTCCTTTGTCTAGTTATCACGAGGTGGCCAGGGACCATAGTACTGGTAATAGTCTACTTTAATACCTCCATTGTATAATTTTCTGCGCTTGGAAGCCTTTTTACCGAATATTTTTTCAAAGTCTTTATAGGCTG
This sequence comes from uncultured Halanaerobiales bacterium, assembly GCA_964526845.1. GTDB lineage: Bacteria > Bacillota > Halanaerobiia > Halanaerobiales > M55B127 > M55B127. The sequence goes on from CAZGMM010000049.1 coordinate 13,636, forward strand.
TCAGGATGTAAAAGGACCAGGTGTCTAAGGGAAGTAGTTTATCTCCCATTAAATTATATAATTTCTCAACCTTTGCTTTATTATCCAACCTTAAACCATAGGGTGGATTTGTAATTACATATCCATAATTCCGATTGGTCGAAAAGTCCTTAAAATCCTGCTGCTGGAAATGGATGATATCAGATACACCCGCTTTTTTAGCATGGTATCTGCTCATACTGACCAGGTCTTCCTTTTTATCATAACCCGCGATTAAACGCGGTTCAACATCTTTTTTAATCTTGGCTCTGGCCTCATCTTTAACTTCTTTTATATCCTTATCCTTAATAAAGTGCCAGTTTTCGAAGTCAAACTCCCTGTTAAGGCCGGGTGCTATGTTTTTAGCCTTTAAAGCTGCTTCGATCGGTATTGTGCCCGAACCGCAAAAGGGATCTATTAAAATTCGGTCGGGATCCCACTTGCTTAAGTGGATCATACCGGCCGCAATGGTCTCCTGTAAAGGGGCCGAAGAACTAAGTTCTCGATAGCCTCTTTTATGTAAACCCTGACCACTTGTATCTAAAGTCAGGGTAGCAGTATCCTTATACATGGCCACTTCTATCTGGTAAGTAGGACCATCTTCCGAAAACCATTCTGTATTATATCTTTCCTTTAAACTATCAACAATAGCCTTTTTTACTATCGATTGACAGGTTGGGACATGGTGCAGTTGGGACTTAACCGATTTACCCGAAACGGGGAAATGAGCCTGTCTTGTTAAAAACCAGTCCCAGGGTAGATCTCTGGTCTTTTCATATAATTGGTCGAAATCAGTAGCCTCAAACTCACCAACTTTAATTTGAACTCTTTCGGCCGATCTCAGCCAGAGGTTCGCTCTACAGATATCTTTCTCATTGCCTTTAAACTCTACTTTTCCGTTTGATACTTCCAGGTCTTTGAAACCCAGATCTTGTACTTCTTCTTTTACTACACCCTCCATGCCGAAGGTGGTTGTCGCTGTAATATTATACTGTGTCATCTAATTCTTGCCATTCCTCTCTTAAGATACCGAAAAAGACTTCATCATGGTACTCTCCATCATAAAATCTATTTTTTCTCTTCCTGCCTTCTTCGGTAAAACCTAATTTATCATATAAATTGAGCGCCCTTTCATTATAGCTCCAGCAGGATAGTTCTATTCTATTTAACCTTAAATTCTTAAAGCCAAAGTCCATCATAAGCTGCATTGCCTCCGTACCGATGCCTTTGGAGTTATCATTGGTATCACCGATAACTAAAGCAACTTCAGCACAGCCGTTTTTCTCATCTACATTAATAAAATCAATCTGGCCTAAATAGTCACCGGTTTCACGGTCGGAAATAACAAAACCGGCCCAGCTATTGTCCATTGTTTTATCTAAAAAATCTTTAACCTGACTTTTAGATTGGGGATAGAGAAAACGGTCCGATAAGAACTTTACGATATTGGGATCATTAATCCAGTCCATCATGTGGGCTAAGTCATCTTCCTGATATTCTCTTAACATTATCTTCTTTCCGTAGATACGTGCCATCCGATCACCTCATTTTTTATTCTTGAAATTTAATACCTTTTTCTTTCATTTCATCTATAATTGCCTGTAATTTATCTGGTTCCTCTTCGATCGTCTGGGAACCCGGTAAGATTATAGTTGTATCAAAACCATTTTTAACTGCATCTTGCGCAGTGTATTTAACACATACGTCCAAAGCCAATCCGACGATATAGACCTCCTTAATACCTAGACCTTTTAAATATGAATCCAAACCGAGTTCGGTTCCGTCGTTTTCCTGAAAGGCGGAATAACTATCTATTTTATAGTTATAACCCTTTCTTAAGATTAAATTAAATCGTTCTGTATTTATATCAGAATGGAATTCGGCACCTTCAGTTCCCTGTACACAATGGTCAGGCCATAATACGGGACCTAAACCTTCCGCCTTAAATTCCGTGAAAGGCTTCATGTTATGGTTGCTGGCAAAACTCTTATGGTTTTTAGGATGCCAGTCTTGAGTTCCTACTATTGTCTTATATCTACCGCTTTCCATCAATGAACTTATCTTAGAATTAATCTTATCAGCGTTCGGAACAGCCAGGGCACCACCGGGATAAAAATCATTCTGAACATCAACTACTAATAAGGCCTTATTCATTTTTAAGCCCCCCTAATATTTAATTGAAAATGTATTAAAATTACCAGTTGGAGGTTCATCATTGATTTCAACATCGGTTACATTAGCAAAACTGGGTCCTCTTTTGAGATAATTAACCATCTTTTGGACAGAATCTTGCTCTCCTTCTACAACAGCTTCTACCCTACCATCAAAGAGATTCTTAATCCAGCCTTTAATACCATAAGCCTGTGCTTTTTGCCTTGCATTTGCCCGAAAACCAACTCCTTGCACCCGTCCCGAAATGTATATATGCTTTCTAACTTTATCATCACTCATGTGTCTCCCTCCATGAATGAACATTTTGTCTTTACTATTTTTGTTAATTATAACAGATAAATAAGGCTAAAACAAGAAAGGTGAGGCTTTAGTCAATTTAATAATAATGTGAATTCTTAATTAAAAAATAAAAAAAGAATGGTAATAATATAAAAACTAATCAAATCCATTCTTTAAAATACGTTTATAAGCAATTATATAAACAACTTCTTCTCTTTTAACAATTGCCCAAATTAATATTTGTGATTCTTTTAGTTAACTCATATACTATTTAAATATTTCTTTTTAGAGAAGTACATTTTTAAACAACAAACCAGATCTTTATTATTAGTATTTCGCAGCGGTTTACCTAATTCTTAAGATTCCTTGTTCTTTTTCAAAGATTTTTTAAGATATGGCTGAATACTATAATCTATTTGTTCGATATCTTCTTTTACATCGGGGTGAAAAAGTAATTTAATTTTAATCCTCCTGCTTTTTCATTATCTCTTCTTCATCTATAGCGTCATCGATATTAAAATTTTGTTTTCTAGTTACAACCTTATCCTTTATATAGGTATCTTCTAACTTGTTTTCCAAATACTCAATCTTTTCTAATAACATTTCATATTCTTCAATATCCATTATAATACCTTCAATATCAGTGTTTTTCATAATGTAAATAGGATTTTCTTTAATTTTATCCATAAATTTACTGAAATTTCTTACCAATTCAGTAGAAGATAACATGTATTCTCTATCTAATTTAAGGATAGCCATAATATTCACCTCTGCTATTTCATATATTATAATATGTTTATGTCTTAATATTTTTATACATACTATTATACATATTTTCAAGTGTAATATTATGATTTTTACTTTTAAATAGTCTTATTACATTCAGGACATTTGTCCTATCATATACGCTTTAGATCTTAGGTTTATATG